>JAICSB010000439.1 GCA_025937115.1 Pseudonocardiaceae bacterium
GACCGACTGACCACCACCTCAGGATCACACGGTGAGCATCGACAGCCAGAACTTCGCCAAAACCCTTCCACCACTCAGGGTGCAGCTACTTGTTGGATTTAGAGGTTAGTCCGGTGCGGAACTCGACCACGTCACCGTCGGCCATCGCATAGTCCTTACCCTCCATCCGGACCTTCCCCGCGGCCCGGGCCTGCGCCATGGATCCGGCCGCGATCAGATCGTCGTAGGACACGATCTCGGCCTTGATGAACCCGCGCTGGAAGTCACTGTGGATCACTCCGGCGGCTTCCGGAGCGGTGGCGCCGGCCCGGATCGTCCACGCCCTGGACTCCTGCGGACCTGCGGTAAGAAACGTCTGCAGCCCCAAGGTGTGGAATCCGGCGCGGGCCAGCGCGTGCAGCCCCGGCTCGGGTTGGCCGATCGAGTGCAGCAACTCTCGAGCGGACTCCGGGTCCAGTTCGAGCAGCTCAGACTCCACCTTGGCGTCGAGGAACACTGCGTCGGCGGGGGCCACCAGCTTGCGCAGCTCCGCCTGCCGCCCCTGGTCGGCGAGCACGCCTTCGTCGGCGTTGAAGACATACAGAAACGGCTTGCCGGTGAGCAGGCTGAGCTCGGCGAGCGCGGGGACGTCCAGCTCCGCGCGGGCGGCGAACAGGGTGCGCCCGGCATCGAGCACTTCCCTCGCGGCCTGCGCGGCGGTCAGCGCGGCGCGCCGTTCCTGGGGATTCGTGCGAGCTTCCTTCTCCAACCGGGGCAATGCGCGATCCAGGGTCTGCAGGTCGGCCAACACCAGCTCGGTCTCGACGGTGGCGATGTCATCGGCCGGGTCGACCCGGCCGTCGACGTGCAGCACGTCGGGGTCGTCGAAGACCCGCACCACCTGGCAGATCGCGTTGGCCTCGCGGATATTGGCGAGGAATTTGTTGCCTAGCCCAGCGCCCTCCGAGGCGCCCGCGACGATGCCCGCGATGTCGACGAACGACACCGTCGCCGGCACCACCTTGGCACTGTCGTAGACGTCGGCCAACCGACCGAGACGTTCGTCGGGCAACGCCACCACCCCGACGTTCGGCTCGATGGTGGCGAAGGCGTAGTTCGCAGCGAGAACGTTGTTGCGGGTCAGGGCGTTGAACAAGGTGGACTTGCCAACGTTGGGCAGGCCGACAATGCCGAGAGTGAGGCTCACGAGACGTCGAGTCTAGGCGAGCCTTCGCGGGCGATCCCCGCACGGCTACCCGCATCGCGCGGGCTGAGCGGGGCTATCGAGTGCTCCTTCACCCCGCTGAGGCCGCGCGACGCGCCATGGGGCGGCGCGCCTCGCCGAGACTGTCAGGGGGGTGCTGCAGTCTGTGACGCATGGATTACGCAGTGTTGCTCCCCTTGCTCGTCGGGCTCGCGGTCGGCGCTCTCGTCGGCTGGCTCGTGGCCGCCGCGCTGCGCCGGGTCGCGGCGGCCGAAGCCGGTCGGACGGCGGACGCCGCCAGAGCCACCCTTGAGGCCGAGCTCATCGCGGCCCGCAGGCAGGGCGAAAGTGCCGCTGCGGCCAGGGACGCCGAGACGGCCCGGGCCCAGCAGTGCAACCAACGCGCCGAGGAAGCCGGTGAGCGGGTGGCTGCGGCGCGGGCTGAACTGGCTGGGCTGCGGGCTGCGCTGGAAGCCGAGCGGACCGCTGCGGCCGACCGGGAACGCGTACTCACCCACCGCGAAGCCGAACTCAAGGACAGCTTTCAGGCATTGTCCGCAGAGGCGCTGTCGCGCAACAACGAGGCGTTCGTGCAACTCGCCGAGGCACAGTTCGCCAAGGTCACAGCAGCCATGTCGGCCAAGTCGGACGGCGACGCCACGCAGCGTCAGCAGGCCATCGCGGCGCTGCTGGATCCGGTAACCCAAAGCCTGCACCGGCTTGATGGTCAACTCCGCACAGTGGAAAAGGAGCGCGAAGCCGCCTACGCGGGGCTGCGCGAGCAGGTCGGGGCGATGCACCGGACCTCCGAACAGCTCCAAAGCGAGACCCGGCAGCTGGTCACCGCGCTGCGTGCCCCCCAAGTCCGCGGCCGGTGGGGCGAGCTGCAACTGGAGCGGATCGTGGAGCTGGCCGGCATGGTCGAACACTGCGACTTCTCCCGGCAGGTCACCGCCACTGACGCCAGCGGCGACGATGACGCCCTGGTCCGCCCTGATCTGGTGGTGCGCCTAGCCGGCGGCAAGGTCATCGTGCTGGACGCCAAGGTGCCCTTCGGGGCTTACCTGGAGGCCGTCGAGGCCACCGACCCGGACCGCCGCGCCGATCGGCTGGCCGCGCACGCGCGACACCTGCGCGCGCACGTCGATTCGCTGGCACACAAGTCCTACTGGCAACGCTTCGAAGCCACCCCCGAGTTCGTGGTGCTGTTCGTGCCCGGGGACCCGTTCCTCGAGGCGGCGCTGCAGTCCGATCCGGCGTTGCTCGAGCACGCCTTCGAGCGCAACGTCGTGATCGCCACGCCGACCACGCTGATCGCGCTACTGCGGACAGTGGCCTACACCTGGCGGCAGGAGTCGCTGGCGCGCAACGCCGCTCGGGTGCATGAGCTGGGCCGGGAGCTGCATACCAGGCTGGCCACGATGGGCGGCCACGTGGCACGGCTGGGCAAGCAGCTCGGTGGCGCGGTCGAGGCCTACAACCGCACGGTTACGTCACTGGAGTCGCGTGTACTGGTCACCGCCCGCCGCTTCGGTGAGCTCGGCGTGGTCACTGAACCGCTCGATGCGCCTGAGCAGGTGGAGCGCAGTCCCCGCATCGTGCAAGCGGTGGAACTCGTCGCGTCGGCGACGGACTCGCTCGTCGCGCTGGAGCCGGGACGACGCACACCGGAAGGCCGGGGCGACCCGGACTCCGGCCGCGAGGAGGATCTCGAACCCACCGGTGAGTGCTGGACGTGGGTCAACGAGACGCTGTACCAGGCGCGGGGCGACGACGACCGGCGGTCTACGGTGAACGAGTGACGGGGACCCGAACCCGAAGCACCGCCCAGCGCGGGTCTTGGGACGAGCGCGCTTTGCTGCCCGAGCGCGTCGGGGTGCCCTGGTGGGCGGCGACCTTGGGCGCCCTCGGACTCGCCGCGATCGGCGCGTTCGCGGATATGGAACGGCTCAACCGGCTGGGCATGGTGTTCGAGGTCTGCTATTTCCTCGGTTGCCTGCTCGCCGTGGTGGTGGTGCAGCGCAAGGGTCTGTTCGGCCCGATGGTGCAGCCACCGCTGATCCTCGCAGTGGCGGTGCCGGCCGTTATCCTGGCCATCGGCTCGCATCCCAGCAGCGGGGGCATGGTCGCCACCGCGCTCGCGGTCGGCACTCCGTTGATCAACGGCTTCCCCGCCATGGCGATCACCACCGGCCTCACCCTAGCCATCGGCGTCCTCCGGCTGATCACCCAACGACGCCCGACCTCGCGCCATGACCTCTGAGCAGATCCTCAGATCGAGCGCTTGAGTTCTCGCGGTAGCGAGAACACCAGCTTCTCTTCCGCGGTGACGACCTCTTCGACGTCGGTGTACCCGTGCTCGGTCAGAAAGTCCAGCACACCCCGCACCAGCAGCTCGGGCACCGACGCTCC
>JAICSB010000644.1 GCA_025937115.1 Pseudonocardiaceae bacterium
GAGATCGCCACCGAGGGACAGCCCGCGGAGTGGTTCTACATCCTGCTGTCCGGCGCGATCACGCTCTCCCAACTGGTCCGCGGCGATGACGTCGAGATCACCCGCGGTGATCAGCCCGGGGTGTATGCCGGAGCCACCCAGTTCTATCTGGGCAGTCAGGTCTCACAGGTCTACACGATCTCAGTACGCACTACCGCGGACAGCGCTGTGCTGGCCCTGCCGGCTGCTGACTTCGCCGTGGTGTTCCGCCAGTGGTACCCCATGGCGACCCACCTGTTGCAGGGGATGTTCGTCGGGTTGCGCAACGCCGACGAGCTGGTCGGTCAGCGTGAGCGGCTGCTGTCACTGGGCAAACTGACTGCGGGCTTGACCCACGAACTGAACAACCCGGCAGCGGCTGCGGGTCGGGCGACCGTGGCGCTGCGGGAACGAGTTGCCGGGATGCGACACAAACTCGCGGTGCTCGCCGGGTCCGAGCTGCGAGCCGACGAGCTCAAGCAGCTCACGGCCATTCAGGAAGAGATCGTCGAGCGGATGTCCACTGTGCCGGAGTTGTCGCCGCTGCAGACCAGCGACCTGGAAGACGAGCTGACTGACTGGCTTGACGACAACGGTGCCACCTCCGGGTGGGAGATCGCGCCGACCTTCGTCGCAGGCGGGGTCGGCGTCGACGATTTGCAGCGTGTTGCGGATGCGTTGGGCGCCCGTTATCTCGACGGCGCCCTCCGGTGGCTCGCTTACACGGTAGAGACCGAGACGCTGCTGGGCGAGATCGAGAACGCCACCGGTCGCATCTCCGCGTTGGTGGGTGCCGCCAAGCAGTACTCCCAGATGGATCGCTCGTCGCACCAATCCGTTGACGTTCATGACGGCCTCAATTCGACTTTGATCATGTTGAGCAGAAAGATTGGTGACCAGGTCAGGGTTGTCAAGGACTACGACTGCGGCCTGCCGAAGGTCCCCGCCTACGCCGCAGAGCTGAACCAGGTGTGGACCAACCTCATCGACAACGCCGTCGACGCCATGCACCGTTGCGGAACCCTCACCCTGCACACGGCGCGCGACGGGGAGCAGCTCCTCGTCGAGATCCGTGATACCGGTTCAGGGGTTCCTGACAACATGCACCAGCAAATCTTCGAACCCTTCTTCACCACCAAACCAGTAGGCGAAGGCACTGGTCTCGGGCTGGACGTGTCCTGGCGCATCGTGGTCAACCGGCACGGCGGCAGCATGCGAGTGATCTCCGAACCGGGCGACACCCGGTTCCAGGTACGCCTTCCTCTTTCGGAGTCAACACATCGTCGACAGCCAGCCGCCTCGTGATCTCAGCGCCTCGACGCCGGTTGGCGGTATTCGCCGGACCCGTCACGCTGAGTGGTTGAGCAAAACGGCGTGACGCGGAGTCCGGGGGTTCGTTAACGCGCCGTGAGCGCTCAGCAGGCCGCACCTCTCAGGTCCGTGCCTTTGGCCCGGCGGTTACCGAGGCGGGTCCGGGCAGCGTTGCTCGTGGTTCACGTCGTGGCGTCGGCGGGATGGCTGGGGCTCGACGGGGCGCTTGTTGCGTTAGAGGTGACCGGTCTGCACTCCGGTGATCCCGCGGTGCGAGCCGGGATCGCCCTCGCGATGGCCGTCATCGCCGGCTGGGTGCTGATCCCCGCGGTGTTCGTCTCGCTTTGCAGCGGCCTGGTGCTGGCGCTGGGAACATCGTGGGGTCTGACGCGACACTGGTGGTTGGTGACTAAATCAGCGATCGCCGTCGTGCTGACCGCCACCGGGGCGGCGCTGATGCTGCCCCGACTACCCGAGATCGTAGCCGGCGACGGTGCGCCGGCCCAGGGGCCGACGCTGGCTGCGAGGTCAGTAGCGCTGGGACTGTTGTTTACCGCGACGGGCCTGTCCGTGGTGAAACCGTGGGGGAAGACCGGGCTGGCGCGGTCACGCGGGACTCAGCCGACGGCTGCCGCTCAGGGCACTGGCCTTGCACCGGCCACCCTATGGTCGGGCCGCACCGACGCACTCGACGACATTGGCCAAGAGGGTCCACGGTCGGCGCAGCTTCACGCTCTGCGCGGCCTTCGTGCTTTCCCCGGCGCGCCCGGTGGGCGGGTGCTGGTTCGCGGATCCCGGACGTGGGTCGATACCACCGCCCTCACCGACGCTGCCTCGGTTGCTCGACCGCAAGGTCAGCCGGCAGCCAGGAGCCGTCGGCCGCA
>JAICSB010000699.1 GCA_025937115.1 Pseudonocardiaceae bacterium
GCAGCAGCATGCGGTGGTTTGGAACCTCCCCCTGCAGAGCGGTCCCGAAGGGCCCACCTCCATCACCAACACAGCACCACACACGAAGCCTCAGACCTCTACATCCGAACCTCCCTGCGTACTCGTGGCACACCACAAACGACGATCATGGTGTAGGTGGGAGGCATGGTCGCGCTGCGAGGCACCGCGAGCGCGGAATTTAGCTACCGGGGAGCTGGCCGAGGGTCACCGTGACGGTGCGGGTGGCGCCCTGCGCGGTGGTCAAGGTGACCCCGACCTTCTGACCCGGATCGAGTGCGGCCAATGTCTGGGCCAGGTCGGAGGCACCGCGCACTGAAGTGTTGTTCACCGCGGTGATCACCTCGCCCGGCTGGATCCCAGCCGCGGCAGCCGGGCCGGAGGGCACCACGCTGACGACCCCCATGCCAGCAGGCTGGCCATTTGGGTCCACGACGGTAACCACTCGGACACCCAGCTCGGCCCGGTGCGAGTTGACCACGTGGCCGTTGTGGGCGATGAGCTGCCCGGCGATGTCTGTGACGATATTGCTGGGGATCGCGAAGCCCAGGCCCGGCGCGGCGCCGCCGAGACCACCGGACTGCGGCTCGAGCGCGGCCAGCGTAGGAACTCCGATGACATCACCAGCCAGGTCGACCAGCGCGCCGCCGCTGTTGCCCGGGTTGATCGCGGCGCTGGTCTGGATGATGTCGGGCAGCGTTGCGGGTTGGGAGGAGGAACCCTCGGCTGGCTCGGTGACAGTACGTCCGGTGAACGAGATGATTCCGTCGGTGACGCTGCCGGTGAGCCCGAGCGGGTTACCCATGGCCAGCACGATGTCGCCAGCCTGCAGCTTCGAGGAATCGCCGAAATGCGCCGGGTGCAACGTCGACGGCGGTTGATCGAGCTTGATCACGGCGAGGTCGTCGGGCCGATAGGCACCGACCAGGGTGGCGGGGATGGCCTTCGGGTTGTCAGCCAGGCGCACTTGGAATTTGGTCGCCTCGCCGACCACGTGGGCGTTGGTGACGATGTCGCCCTTGGTGTCGAAGACGATGCCAGAGCCGAGAGCGCGGTCGCTGGTGATCTGCACCACCGAGGGCAGCACCTTGGCCACCACGCTGACGTAGGCCTGCTCCAGCGCAGGCGCGTTGGCGGGTATCGACGGCGTGCTGGACGCGGTCTGAGCAGTGGGGCTACTGCCGGCGGCGCATCCGGCCAGAGCCACCACCGCGGCGATCAGTGCGGTCGCCAGCGCGGGACGGGACAGGTTCATTGTCGGCTCCCTGCAACTGATCGGGTGCGGCCGGCGCGGGTCGCAGGATCGTCGTCCATGGCGGCGCCATTGGCCATCCGCTGCGCTAACCGGGAAGCCAGGGCCATGATCGTCAAGGCCGGGTTCGCGGCGCCCTGAGTGGGACACACCGACCCGTCGGCGAGGAACAGGTTCGGGACTGCCCAGACGCGCTGGTTGGCATTGACGACGCTGTGTTCCGGCGAGGCGCCCATCCGCGCACCGCCGATGAGGTGCGCGAAGCGCTGGATGGTGAGCACATCCTGAGCGTCGGCGCCATGCAGGATGTCGGTGATCACCTTTGTCGAGTAGGCCATGTTGGCCTTGTCGTTGTCGCTGAGGGTGTAGTCCATCCGGGCGATGGGCTGGCCGTACTGGTCGGTTTCGTCGGCCAGGGTGATCCGGTTGTCCGGGTGCGCAAGCAGCTCGTTGAGCACCCCGATGGTGGCCCAGTGGTTGTAGTCACGCATGTACTCGCGCAGCGCCCGGCCCCAGTGCCCATCAGCCAGTACGTGCTCGGCCCAGCCGATCGGCAGCGGGGACACCGTCTGGACGGAGAACCCTCGGGCGAAACCTCGGTCCGGGTCGGTCTCGTAGAACTGCTCGCTGGAGATCTCCGGCGGCGGGGCCTTGTACATCCGTAGCTCATGAGGCCACCGCCC
>JAICSB010000273.1 GCA_025937115.1 Pseudonocardiaceae bacterium
AGGCTGACGATGCGCTCCTTGGCCCGCGCCCGGTCCTCATCGCGGCGGGCGCCGCCGAAGACAGCATCGAAGCGGTGCTCGTTGATGGTGTCCAGCAGCGGGACGGTCTGCAGCGGGTTGCGGGTGCCGTCGGGGCGCTCGGTCAGCCGCCCGTCGTCGATCCAGTCCTGCACCGCTGCCACGTGCAGCCGCAGCCCCAGATCGGCGACCAAGCGGTCCCGGAAGGCGATCACCTCGGGGAAGTTGTGCCCGGTGTCGACGTGCAGCAGTGGGAACGGCAGCGGCGCCGGCTGTAACGCGCGCAGCGCCAGGTGCAGCAGCACCGCGGAATCCTTGCCCCCAGAGAACAGCAGCACCGGCCGATCAAACTCGGCGACCACCTCCCGAATGATGTGCACCGCCTCAGATTCCAGCGCTGCGAGATGATCCACGGACGTGCCGCATTCAGCTGGGTCACCGGTTCCCGGATAACCCCGCTGAGCCCGCTGAATGCGTGTCAGGATTGCCGTCACGTCATGCACCTCTCGGTGAGTAGGTCCATCACGCGCTGTGGGGCGGCGGCGATGTCGGTGCCGGTGGTGTCTAATCGCAGATCGGGTTTGTCGGGCTCCTCGTACGGGTCGTCCACGCCGGTCATCTCGGTCAGCTGACCGGCTGCTGCCCGGGCGTAAAGGCCTTTGACGTCCCGGCGGATGCATTCGACCAGCGGGGTGGCCACGTGCACTTCGAGATAACCAGTGCCGTGCGCGTCGTGGTGGGCCCGCACCTCGTCGCGGGTGCTGGCGTACGGGGCGATGACCGGAACCAGGGCGACGACACCGTGCCGGGCGAGCAGTTCGGCCACGAATCCGACGCGCCGGACGTGGGTGTCCCGGTCGTCCCGGGAGAAGCCCAACCCGGCCGACAGGCCACGGCGCAGCTCGTCACCGTCGAGCACCTCGACCTCCTGACCGGCGGTGCGCAGCCGCTTGGCGACGGCGACGGCGATCGTGGTCTTGCCCGCGCCGGACAGGCCGGTCAGCCAGACGGTGGCGCCCCGGCTCATCGGTGAATCCCGCATTCGGTCTTGGTCAAGCCGGCCCAGCGCCCGGTCCGGGGATCCTGCCCGACCTTTACCGCTCGGGTGCACGGGACGCAGCCGATCGACGGGTACCCAGCAGTCAGCAGCGGGTTGACCACGATGCCATGCTCGGCGATGTAATCCTCGACGTCAGCGTCGGTCCAGGCCGCGATCGGAGCGATCTTCACCTTGCCCCGGTCGGCGTCGTAGGACACCACTGGCGTGCCGCGCCTACTCGGCGCCTCGACCCGGCGCAGCCCGGTAGCCCAGGCGTCGTACTGCGCCAGCGCGCGATCCAGCGGTTCCACTTTGCGCATCCGGCAGCACCGGTCCGGGTCGCGGTCGTGCAGCTTGGGTCCCTCGGTGGCGTCCTGCTCAGCGACGGTCCGCCGGGGTGTCAGGCTGATCACGTTCACGTCGTAGGTCGCGGCGACGGCGTCGCGGGTGCCCAACGTCTCAGCAAAGTGGTACCCGGTGTCCAGGAACAGCACATCGACGCCCGCCGCGACCTGCGACACCAGGTGCACCAGCACCGCGTCCTGCATCGACGATGCCACTGCCAACCGAGCGCCGAAGGTCTGCACCGCCCAGCGCAGGATCTCCGCAGCGGGGGCGGACTCCAGCTCGCGGCACGCGTCCCGCGCGAGCTGCTCCAGATCGACGGTCACTGTCACCGTGCAATCTCCGAGGTCGGGGCCACCAGTGCCACCAAGCGGACGACGAACGCCCGCTGGCAGTCCGCGCAACGCCACGCCCCCGCCGGCTCTTCCGAGGGCCGAAGGTCCTCCTCGCCGCAGTACGGGCAGTAGAACGGAACCGCCCTGGTCTCCGTCATCCCCATCTCCTCATCAACATCAACGGAGTGCGCCCTCGTCGGCGCGGGCGACCCACTGCGCGAACCGCTCGCCCGGCTCGCGCTGCTGGACGTAACCGCGGACCACCCGCTCGACGTAGTCGGCTAGCTCGGCGGAGGCCACCTTGTGCCCGCGCAGCTTGCGGCCGAACCCGCTGTCCAGCCCCAGCCCGCCGCCCAGGTGCACCTGGAAGCCCTCGACCTGGTTGCCCTCGGCGTCAGTGACCAGCTGGCCCTTGAGCCCGATGTCGGCGACCTGGATCCGGGCACACGAGTTCGGGCAGCCGTTGAGGTGCACCGAGACCGGGACGTCCAGAGCGAGCTGGATGTCAGCGAGGCGCTGCTCCAGCTCGTCCACCAGCGTGACTGCCCGATTCTTGGTCTCCACAATGGCCAGCTTGCAGAACTCGATGCCGGTGCAGGCCATCACCGAGCGCCGCCACGGGCTGGCGTCGGCCCGCAGCCCCAGCCTGTCCAGTTCGGTGACCAGGCCGTCCACTTCGGACTCGGCGACGTCAAGCACGACGAGCTTCTGGTACGGAGTCAGCCGGACCCGGGCGGACCCGGCCCGCTCGACGGCTTTGGCCACGTCGACCAGTGTGCTGCCCGAGACGCGACCGGCCATCGGAGCGAGACCGATGTAGCACTTGCCGTCGCGCTGGCGGTGCACGCCGACGTGGTCGATCGGGGCGGGCGGCGGTTGGGGGGCGGGGCCGTCGACGAGCCGACGGTGCAGGTACTGCGTCTCCAGCACCTCGCGGAAGCGCTCCGCGCCCCAGTCGGCGATGAGGAACTTGATCCGGGCGCGGTGCCGTAACCGTCGGTAGCCGTAGTCCCGGAACAGCGTCGTCACGGCGGCCCAGACCTCGGGCACCTCGTCACGGGGCACCCAGGCGCCCAGTCGTTGCGCGATCTTCGGATTGGTGGACAAACCGCCGCCGACCCAGAGATCGAAGCCCGGGCCGTGCTCGGGATGCACCACCCCGACGAAGGAGATGTCGTTGACTTCGTGGGCAACGTCCTGCAGGCCGGAGATCGCGGTCTTGTACTTGCGGGGCAGGTTGGAGAACTCGGGACTGCCGATGTAGCGCCGGGTGATCTCGTCGATCGCCGGGGTACCGTCGATGATCTCGTCGGCGGAGATCCCGGCGACCGGGGAGCCCAGCACGACGCGGGGGCAGTCGCCGCAGGCTTCGGTGGTGGACAGTCCGACGGCTTCGAGCTGTTCCCAGATCGCGGGCACATCCTCGATCCGGATCCAGTGATACTGGATGTTCTCCCGGTCGGTGATGTCAGCGGTGTCGCGGGCGTAGAGCCGGGAGATCTCGCCGACCACCCGCAGCTGCTCGGTGCTCAGCGCGCCGCCGTCGATGCGCACTCGCATCATGAAATAGGAATCGTCGAGTTCCTCGGGCTCCAGCGTGCCGGTGCGGCCACCGTCGATGCCGGGCCGGCGCTGAGTGTAAAGCCCCCACCAGCGGAACCGGCCACGCAGATCAGCCGGGTCGATCGAATCGAAGCCTCGCTGTGCGTAGATCGTCTCGATCCGGCGCCGGACGTTGAGCCCGTCATCGTCTTTCTTGGTGCGCTCGTTGGGGTTGAGCGGCTCGAGATGACCTAGGGCCCATTGGCCTTCCCCACGGCGGACCTTCGTCGCTGGTGCCGGGCGTGTAGGTGCAGACATCGGGTGCCTCCGTCGGGGAGCACCGGCGTGCGGGGGAGGCCGTTACCAGGTCATCGTGCGGCCCAGCTCCGGGCGCACCCGGGGCCGGCAGGGACAGTCGGACGGTGCGTCAGCTGATCGGACGGCACAGCGCGCTGGAAACCCGGACATAATCGACATGGCGGCGAACCACCAGTGGGAGTCCGGGCGTGACCACTCCACCAGAGTGCCACCTGGGCGCCGTCGGTGACTACCTACGTTCGGATGTTGGGATACTGCTCACGTGGCTGCTGCCCTTCCCGTCGGTGCCCCCGCCCCGCCTGATGGGGCGTTACCTGCTGCGGCTGTGCGCGAATTGTGCCGGGCGCCGTTCGGCGTCTACCTACATGTGCCGTTCTGTGCGACCCGCTGCGGGTATTGCGACTTCAATACCTACACCCCCAGAGAGCTGGCTACATCACACTCCACCTGGCTGGACGCGGTGCGCCGGGAGCTGGACCTCGCTGCCCAGGTGCTCGGGGAGCCGGTGCCGGCTGACACGGTGTTCGTCGGCGGCGGGACGCCGTCACTGCTCGGTGCCGCTGGGCTGGCCGCGGTGCTCGACGCCGTCTGCGGATCGCTGGGACTAGCTCCAGGTGCCGAGGTGACCACCGAGGCCAACCCCGAATCCACCTCACCGGAGTTCTTCGCCGGGATCGCCGCGGCCGGCTACACCCGGGTCTCGCTCGGGATGCAGAGCGCCGCGCCGCACGTGCTGGCCGTACTGGACCGGGTGCACACCCCAGGCCGGCCGGTGGCCGCGGCGGCGCAGGCCCGCGCCGCCGGGATCGAGCAGGTCAGCCTGGATCTGATCTACGGCACGCCGGGGGAGACCGGCGACGATCTGGCTGCTTCCCTGGAGGCGGTGCTCAGCGCCGGGGTCGACCACGTATCGGCGTACGCCTTGGTCGTCGAGGATGGTACGGCGCTGGCCCGGCGGGTGGCCCGCGGTGAGCTGCCCGCCCCGGACGACGACGTGCTCGCTGAGCGCTACGAGCAGATTGACACCACGCTGTCCGCGGCAGGCCTGCACTGGTATGAGGTGTCCAACTGGGCGGCGTCTGCCGAGACCCGCTGCCGGCACAACGTCGGCTACTGGGCTGGCGGGAACTGGTGGGGCGCCGGCCCAGGTGCGCACTCGCACGTCGGCGGGGTGCGGTGGTGGAACGTCAAACACCCAGCCCGCTACGCCGCCGCGTTGCAGGCCCGTTGTTCCCCCGCGGCCGGCCGGGAAATCCTGAGCCCCGAGGAGCAGCACACCGAGCGGGTGATGCTGGGACTGCGGATGGCCGAGGGGTTGCCTCTGCAGGCCCTCGACCCGCCGAGCCGGGCCGCTGCCGACCGCGCGGTCTCCGACGGTCTGCTCATCGCTGTACCAGCCGATCGACTGGTACTCACCCGCCGCGGCCGCCTACTCGCCGACACTGTCGTTCGCAATCTCCTAGCACCCTGACGCAACCCGATGCGGTGCTGCGCAGGGCGGGAAATAGCTGCGCCACTGCCTGCCGCAGGGCGCTGGACGGTCGCGCTTTTCATGATCGCTGAATGTGTGCCGAGAACGACATTTTTTGTCGCTCCCG
>JAICSB010000602.1 GCA_025937115.1 Pseudonocardiaceae bacterium
AGGCCGCGCCGAGCATCACCGCACCGGTAGCGGCCTTTCAGCCCGGCGTCGGCGTGGGAGTTGACCAGCGGGGTGCCACCGAGCCCGCGGGCCTTGAGCGTGCGTAGCAACGCGGTTCAGAACGCGCCGTCCTCTGATCGCCGACGGCGAAGCCGAGCACCTTCCCTAGGAGCCTGCTGAAGAAGGGTCTGGTCTGACGCCGAGGTCGGCAGGACGATGAGGGTTATGCAGGGCACTTCCCCGGCCCAGCATGGGGTGATGGACGCCGAGTCGTGGCTGGGTGGTCTGTTGCCCTCGGGCAGCGTGTACGCGTTCCTGGCCGAGCACCGTCGGGAGTTGTTCCCGGATGCGATGTTCGCCGATCTGTTTCCCTCGCCGTTGGGGCGCCCGAGCGTGCCGGCTGACGTGGTCGCGGCGGTGCTGGTGCTCCAAGCGCTGGAGGGCCGCTCGGATCGGGAGGCGGTCGAGGCGCTGACCTTCGATCTGCGGTGGAAGGCCGCCTGCGGGCTGCCGGTCGCCGCGGCCGGGTTCCATCCGACGGTGCTGACCTACTGGCGGCGCCGGCTGGCCCGCTCGGCGCGGCCGGAGCGGATCTTCGACGCCGTCCGCGAGGTCGTGCAGGCCACCGGCGCGTTGAGCGGGAAGACGCGGCGGGCACTGGACTCCACGGTGCTGGAAGACGCGGTGACCACCCAGGACACCGTCATCCAGCTGATCGCCGCGGTCCGCCGGGTCCGCCGGGAGGTGCCCGGTGCACCCGAGGTGGTCGCCCTGCACTGCTCCGCGCATGACTACGACGATCCGGGCAAACCGGCGATCGCCTGGAACGACCCGCAGGCCCGCGCCGCCCTAATCGACGCGCTCGTGGGCGACGCGCACCGGCTGCTGGGGCATCTGCCCGAGCAGGAACTGGGGGCGCGGGAAGCTGAGGCGGTGGCGCTGCTGGCCCTGGTCGCCGGGCAGGACGTGGAGCCGGCCGCCGACAGTGACGGCACCGACGGCCACTGGCGGATCGCCCGCAAGGTCGCCGAGGACCGGGTGATCTCCGTCGTCGATCCCGACGCCCGGCACGCGCACAAGACCGTGCATCGGCGCACCGACGGATTCAAGGCCCACCTGGTGGCCGAACCCGACACCGGGCTGATCACCGGCTGCGCGCTGACCCGGGCCTCCGGCCCGGACACCGGCGACGCCGCCGTCGGTCTCCCTCTGCTCGCCGCCGACCCCACCATCGGCGGGCACGTGGAGGTGCTGGGCGATTCGGCCTACGGCACCGGGCCGATGCTCGCCGGCCTGGCCGCCGCCGGGCACACCGCGTTGATCAAGCCCTGGCCGATCCGCTCACTCATCCCGGACGGCTTCAGCACTGCCGACTTCCTCATCGACCAGACCGCCGGCACGCTGACCTGCCCGGCCGGGCACACCGTGCCTCTCACCCCCGCAAAGAGGACCGCCAAGTTCGGCGACCGCTGCACCGGCTGCCCTCTGCGGGCCCGCTGCACCACCAGCGCGCGCGGGCGCATCGTCAAAATCGGCGAACACGACGCGCTCCAGCGCGCCCACCGGGCCCGAGCTGCCGCCGAGGACTTTCAGGCCGCCTACCGCTGGCACCGGCCGATGATCGAACGCAGCATCGCCTGGATCACTCGCGACAACCGGCGAGTGCCCTACCGCGGAGTGCCCAAGAACGACGCCTGGCTGCATCTGCGCGCCGCCGCGATCAACCTCCGGCGGCTGCTAACCCTCGGACTGACCACCACCAACGGCCACTGGGTGCTGGCATCTTGACCGACTCCGCCACCGCGACCACCCTGAACGCCGGGCAGGGTGACCTCTTTGTCGCACCCCACGGTGCTGACCTGATTGCAGCGCAGACTGCCGCGAGGCGCCCTGCCCCTTATTCAGCAGGCTCCTAGGCGGGCGTCGAGCCATCGACACCGCACCGGGCAACCCCTAGCTTTCGCTGTGTTCGTGCCACCGACGCAGCTCAGCTTGGGGACATCATGACGATTCTGCCCGGTGCGGGCGCCTACTGGTTCGAAGGCAACGAGGTCGGCTGCCTGCTCATCCACGGGTTCACGGGAACGCCGCAGAACGTGAGGCCGCTGGCCGACTACCTGGCACGCCGTGGTCTGACCGTGGCCGCACCCCGTCTGCCGGGCCACGGCACGACGGCGGCAGACCTCGACAGCACCGGCCCAGAGGAGTGGCTCGCGGCGGCCGAGCAAGCGCTCACCGACCTACGCAGTCGCTGCTCCACGGTCTTCGTGGCAGGCATCTCCGTGGGGGGCACCATCACGCTGGAGTTGGCTCGGCGTCACTCGGATCTGCCGGGCGTCGTGGTCATGGCAGCTCCAGTGCTGCCGCTCGATTCGCTCGAGCCAGTCGTCAACGACCCCAACCGGCCTGCATCGATCCCGGCTCCGTGGGCCACCGTCGGGGTTCTCACCGAGGACGTCGGGGTGGGCGGCATTGCCTATCTGGAGATGCCGCTGGGTGCCCTGGAGCGCGGCATGCAGTTGATGACCGATGTGCGCGAGGGTCTC
>JAICSB010000215.1 GCA_025937115.1 Pseudonocardiaceae bacterium
CGGTGCCGATCACCGCGACCGTTCGGCCTCCGGCCTCCGGCCTCCAGCGTCGCAGTATGAGCGGCGGTGTCTATGCCCGCCGCCAAGCCGGAGACGACGGTGATCCCTGTGGACACCAGCGCGTCCGACACCGCGGACGCCCAGTCCATGCTCTGACCGGAGGCCTCACGGGAACCGGCCACTGACACCGCCGGCTCTCCGGGGCGAAGGACACCCCGACTGAAGAGCACTGGTGGCACCTGATGGATCTCGCGTAGCAGCGTAGAGGTAGCAATGATGGTCACACCCGCCTCCCGCGATCGCCCCCAATCAGTATATCGAACACACATTCGAAACACTGGGAGCGCGCGCGGGAAAATCTACGGCGTCGTGCAACATGATCGAGGCAATCGCACCATATCTCGGTCAATCGTCGGACGGCCCCACGTCAGGACGATGTTGGGTGCCCTTGCCAAAGGTCACCGCTAGCAGGTCGCCGGATTCCCGGGCGACCTGACGATGCCACCGACCGCGCGGCACCACGCAGGTAGATCCGGCTCGCAGGTCGATGACCCGTTGACCGCGGCCCTGTTCGATGATGACGTTCATCGCTCCAGAGATCAGATGGAGCACCTCGTCGCAGGCGGGATGGCGCTCCCAACCTCCGGAGCCTGCCTCGAAGCGGTAGGCGGTGACAAGCCATCCGGGAAAATCCTGGTCGATCTCGGATGGGGAGCGCCGCCAGAAAGCCGCACCCCCGTCGGCGACCTGAGCAGCACGGCTTCGGTGAGGTGCACGTAGGTCGTCGCCAGGCTGAAACTTGACGGCGTGTCGAGGTCCATTCACGGCACGGTACCGACCCTGATCGGGCATCAGGCGATGCGCTGTGGGCGTCTACCGTCAGGCGCATGACCGCCGAGCTGGTGCACCTGGCCGTGCAGTCCGGGATTGCCACCATCACGCTGGACTCCCCCGCTAACCGCAACGCCCTATCTGCGCCGCTGCGCACCCAACTGTCGGATGCACTCGACCGCAGCGCCGGCGACGGCTCAGTGCGGGTGGTGGTGCTTGATCACACCGGGCCGGTGTTCTGCGCCGGGATGGATCTCACCGAGCCGCCGGACGCGGTCAGGGAACTCCCCGGCATCCTGGAGCGGATCTTGACGCACCCGAAACCGGTCGTCGCCAGGCTCGCCGGGCACGCCCGCGCCGGCGGGATCGGTCTGGTCGCGGCCGCCGATGTCGCCGTCGCCGCCGACCGCGCCACGTTCGCGTTCACTGAGGTGCGCCTCGGTGTGGTGCCCGCGGTGATCTCGGTGACTGTGCTGCCCCGGCTGCTGCCGCACTCGGCGCACGAACTGCTTCTCACCGGCGAGACCTTCGACGCTACCCGGGCGGCCGCCATCGGCCTGCTCAACAGCGCGGTACCAGCCGATCAGCTCGACGCTGAAGTGGACCGCTACACCGGAATGCTCATCAAGGGTGCACCCGAGGCGCTGACTCTGACCAAACAGCTGCTGCACGCGTCGACGGCGCGGGATTTCCCAACGATGCTCGAACTGTCCCTATCCCGCTTCGCGTCAGCCGAAGCCCAAGAAGGCCTCCGCGCCTTCGCCGAAAAGCGTCCACCCTCCTGGTAGGCCCAAATCCCGCCATTCGGAGCCGAATGGCAGCTGCACGGCGCCGAAACCGCCATTCGGCTCCGAATGGCGATTGAGTCACGTACCTGCGAGCAGGATTGACAGGGGGCGTTGCGGGTTGGTTATCGCGTCGAGCACTTCTAGAATTGCGCGGTAGCCGGTGGGGTCTGCGGTTTCGAGCTGGCGGTGGCCGGTCCAGATCAGCACGTGCTCACCGATCGGCTGCCAGGATAAGTCACCGAGGCAGTCGTGCAAGGCGTCGAGATTGCGGCCGTACCAGGCTGGGAAATCCAACGCGGAGCCGATCGCGTCAAGCGCCTCTGCCTTACTCGTCACCGGGCCCAGCAGATGCGCCAGCGCGCCCCGTGCACGGGCCTGCTCCACCGCACGAGCCGCATCGGGGACATAGTGCAGCATCTGCCTCACCGCTGAGGATCGACCACGACGAACGACACGTAATGGTCGCCGGTGTAGTAGAGCTCAGCCGCACCGCCGGTGATCAGGCGCCGGGCGCCCCGGTCATGCGCTCCCGGCGTCGGGACGGTGTACTCGTGGTAATAGCCGGACTGACGTGGCGGCAAGTGCCTTTCCCGGTTACCGAACGCCACCCCGTCCTGCCGGTACCGGAACGGGCCACCGTGCTGGATGAGCTGCCACTCCTGCCCGACCTGCAGCGGTAACTGCGACAGACTTTGTACCGGCAGACCAGCCGCCGAGGCGACCGCCGCGGGCCGGTTATCGGTGGGCGGCCCAGCCGCGGGGTCGGCCAGCTCGTGGCGCCCCACCCAGCCGATGATCACCAATACGAGCAGCCCGATCAGCGCGGCGCTGATCCGCCGGTGGGGGCTCATCGAGGCTCCTGCGCATCCTCCGCGTCCACGGCATAGCAGTGCCCGAGTCGTTCGAAGACCACGCCAGCAGCCCGGTCGAGCACCCGGGCGGCCCACCAACAGGCGGGCAGTACCACCAGCATCACCAGGGCCACTTGCGGTGCGAGCCCGAGCTGGGTGAGCCACAGCTCCACGCCGTCCCACCATTGGAGCACGCCGAACAACACCTCGAGCACAGCCGCAGGATAGCCCGCCTCCGGCGTACGACCGGTGAGCGGCACTACATTTGGGCATCATGTTCGCCGTCTATGCTACTGAGCCGAATCACGAAAACCCGCTGACCTCACTGCGAATGGGAGACCGTCCCGATCCAGAAGTGTCACCGGGCGCCGCGGCGGTCACCGTCAGGGCCGCCAGCCTCAACATGCACGACCTGTGGACGCTGCGCGGAGTGGGTATCAAACGCGACCAGTTCCCGATGATTCTGGGATGCGACGGCGCTGGTGTACTGGCCGACGGCACCGAGGTGGTGATCTATCCGGTGGTGACCAGTCCTGGCTGGACCGGCGACGAGACCCTGGATCCACGCCGCACACTGCTCACCGAGCGGCTACCCGGCACCTTCGCTGACACCGTCGTGGTGCCGGCGCGCAATGTGGTGCCCAAGCCGGCGTCGCTGACCTTTCCCGAAGCTGCCTGCATGGGCACTGCCTGGCTCACCGCCTACCGGATGTTGTTCGTGAAGTCCGGGTTGCGGCCCGGCCAGACCATGCTCGTGCAGGGCGCCTCCGGCGGGGTGTCCACCGCCCTGGTGCAGCTCGGCAGGGCTGCCGGGACGCGGGTCTGGGTGACCGGGCGCACGGAGGCAAAGCGTGCGCTGGCGCAGTCGCTGGGCGCGCACCAGGCGTTCGAGCCCGGCGCTCGACTGCCGGAACGGGTGGATGCGGTCTTCGAGACTGTCGGCAAGGCCACCTGGTCACATTCAGCGAAGTCACTCAAGCCGGGAGGCATCATCGTCTGCAGCGGCGCCACCAGCGGCGACGCCGACCGCGCGGAACTGCAGCGGCTGTTTTTCCTGCAGCTGCGAATGGTGGGCTCCACCATGGGCACCCGAGATGAACTGCGCGACCTGTTGGCGTTCCTGGACATAACGGGATTGCGCCCGCAGATCGGCACCGAGCTGCCGATGTCCGAGGCGGAGCGCGGCTTTGCGGCGATGCTCGACGGCGAAACCGCCGGCAAGATCGTCTTCACGCTTGATCCCAGCAAGTAGCGCTACGGGCGCAGGCCGTCCAGCAGCCGAGCCGGCACTATCGTGATCGGGAACGGCCGCTCGGTGGTGAACTTCTCGTCCCCGCAGACACTCGCTACTTCCACGTAGCGTTCCCGGGCGTCGAGCTCGAAAACCGTCAGGCGGCCTGGCAGCTCCGGATCGAGCACCCAATACGACGACGTTCCCATCCGTTCGTAGGCAGCCTTCTTGTTGTTCAGATCATTGAGAGCGGTGCTCGGCGACAGCACCTCGACCGCAAGCACCGGGGCGATCGGCAGGTTCTTCGGCGTGAGGTCGACGTAGCGGGCCACCAGGATGTCAGGTTGCAGCTCATTGCGGATCGAGGTGCGGACGCCAAACGGCGCCGAGAGCACCCGAAACTCCGGTGTGCACGCGTTCCGGAGCTGTACGAACAGGGCACCGCTGCCCTCCTGGTGATGCCAGCCGGGGGCCGGGGTCACGATGAGCACCCCGTCGATGAGTTCGTAGCGATGACCGTCATCGGGCATTGCCTCCAGGTCGTCCACCGTGAACGGGCGACCTTCGGCGACACCGGCGAAACCGGGGTCAGAGCTCATAGCTGTCATGGTCCCCCTCCCTCCCGCGTTCGGCCAAGCCTGACAGGATGCACCGACAGTCCCAACCATGATCACCGTTTGTGTGCCTCAGGCGACACATATTGTCGTCTTTGGCGCACAACCAGTGATCATGATCTCTTATTAGCGGGCTTGGTCGAGCCGTCGGTGGACAGGGCGGCGACGAAGGCTTCTTGCGGGACCTCGACTCGCCCGATCGTCTTCATCCGCTTCTTGCCCTCCTTCTGCTTCTCCAGCAGCTTGCGCTTGCGGGTGATGTCTCCGCCGTAGCACTTGGCCAGCACGTCCTTGCGGATGGCGCGGATAGTCTCCCGGGCGATGATCCGGGAACCGATCGCTGCCTGGATCGGCACCTCGAACTGCTGGCGCGGGATGAGCTCGCGCAGCTTCGTCGCCATCGAGGTGCCGTATCCGTAAGCGGCGTCCCGGTGCACGATCGCGGAGAACGCGTCCACCGGCTCGCCCTGCAACAGGATGTCCACCTTCACCAGGTCGGAGGCCTGCTCGCCGGCCTCCTCATAATCCATCGAGGCATAGCCGCGGGTGCGCGACTTCAACGCGTCGAAGAAGTCGAACATGATTTCAGCCATCGGCAGGGTGTAACGCATCTCCACCCGTGACTCTGACAGGTAGTCCATTCCTAACAGCGTGCCGCGCCGGCCCTGGCAGAGCTCCATGATCGTACCGACGAACTCCGAGGGTGCGATGACGGTGCAGCGGACCACCGGCTCGTACACCTCGGCCACCCTGCCGTCGGGCCAGTCGGCGGGGTTGGTGACGGTCTGCTCGGTGGTGTCGTCGCGGATTACCCGGTAAACCACGTTGGGCGCGGTGGAGATGAGGTCGAGGTTGAACTCGCGCTCCAGCCGATCCCGGGCGATCTCCAGGTGCAGCAGGCCGAGAAACCCGCAGCGGAAACCGAATCCTAGGGCGGCGGAGCTCTCCGGCTCATAGGTCAGCGCGGCATCGTTGAGCCGCAGCTTGTCTAATGCATCGCGCAGCTCCGGATAGTCCGAGCCGTCCATCGGGTACAGCCCGGCAAACACCATCGGCTTGGGGGTCCGGTAGCCGGGCAGTGCCTCGGTGGCACCCTTGCGTTCGCTGGTGACAGTGTCCCCGACCCGGGACTGCCGGACGTCCTTCACCCCGGTCATGAGGTAGCCGACCTCGCCGACGCCCAAGCCGTCGCACGGCTTCTGATCGGGCGAGATGATGCCGACTTCGAGCAGCTCGTGAGTGGTGTTGGTGGCCATCATCCGGATGCGGTCCCGCGGGGTGATCCGCCCATCCATCACCCGGATGTAGGTGACCACACCGCGGTAGGAGTCGTAGACCGAGTCGAAGATCATCGCCCGGGTGGGCGCTTGATCGTCACCGACCGGCGCCGGCACCTGCGCGACGACCACGTCGAGCAACTCACGCACGCCCTGTCCGGTCTTCGCGCTGACCCGTAGCACATCGTCGGGCTGGCAACCCAGGATGTGCGCCAGTTCGGCGGCGTAGCGGTCCGGCTCGGCCGCGGGGAGGTCGATCTTGTTGAGCACCGGAATGATCCGCAGATCCTTCTCCAGCGCCAGGTACAGGTTCGCCAACGTCTGCGCCTCGATGCCCTGCGCGGCGTCCACCAGCAGCACCGCTCCCTCGCATGCTTCCAACGCGCGGGACACCTCGTAGGTGAAGTCGACGTGGCCGGGAGTGTCGATCA
>JAICSB010000637.1 GCA_025937115.1 Pseudonocardiaceae bacterium
CGCCTGCTGCGATGCCGCTGGAGGGACGCCAGCGCAGGTCGGGCGCTGTGGCAGACTCTGCGCGGCGCTGTCGCGCGCCAGGGTGAGGAGGAGTCACGTTGAGTGAACACGGTGGGTTCGATGCTCCGCCGCCGTCGGGTGGGATGACCGAGAACCTCAATGGACTGATCCATCCACCGGTCGCTGGGCCGGCGCCGATGCAGGACCTGGCTTCGATTCTGGGCGATCCCGCGCAGCACTTGCAGCTAGACCTGGACCAGGCCCCGCAGACAATCGCCGCCTTCCAACAAGCCGCCGAGCAGATGCGAAAGCTGATGGACGATGCTCTCCGGCTGGCCAACGTCCCGGCGCCGGGTTTCGACGCGGTTAGCGTCAACGCTGCGAAGGAAATCGGGCAGTGGGCGATCAGTGAGGAGCCGGGTTCGCTGCGGTGGGCGCTGGAGTCCGGCGCGGCTCAGCTAGAGATGGCAGCCGACGCCCTGGAGCAGTCACTGACCACCCATCAGAACACCGATGAGGTCAATGCCGCCCACCTAAGCCGGACAGAGCTGTGACGGGCCGCGTTCCGGTGGTGCTCGTGTTGACCGCCGTGCTGGCTGGCTGCTCGGCGGGTGGTCCGCAGCCCACCGGCACGGCCGCGGCGCCGACACCGTCGGCCACCGCACCGAGCGACCCGATCGCGCCGGTGAGGGATCCCAAGAACCTCGCGGGCACGCCACCGTGCCAGCTGCTCACCCCGACGCAGCTCGCTGCCAACCAGATGGACCTGCCCGCCCAGCCTGAGAATGTGCTGGACGCTCCTGCATGTGAGTGGAGAAACAAAGCCCACACCCGCGAAATCACGATTTATGTGGACACCAGTAACGATGTACTGCACAACGTCTATGCCCAGCGCGCCACCTTCCCGGTATTCGAGGTCACCCAGGTCGCTGGACATCCAGCGATCCGGGTCAAGAACAACGCGGCGGGCACCAGCTGCTTCTTCCACGTCGCTGCCGCCGAGAGGCAGACATTTGTCCTCCGGTTCACGTCATTGCGGCAGGGACTGGAGGAACCCTGTGCACCAGCTAAGGCGCTCGCGGAGGATGTCCTGGCCAATCTGCCGCCGCTGAAAAGCTGAGGAAGCGAGACGATGGGTACAACCATTGACTACAGCACCGTCTCGCACGAGACGATCTACCAGCACATCACTGGTGGACCCGGTTACGCCGGGATGATGGAGACGTGCCGGGGTTGGCAGCGTGTCGCGGCAGAAATTCAAGACATCCGCGGTGCGGTGGAGCAGGCGGTAGCGGCGATCGGTTTGGCGCAGCGGGGGGCTGCGGCGGATGCGGCTACCCACTCGACGTCGGCGCTGATGCCGTGGCTTGATCGCAGTGTCGCCGCGGCCAACTCAATGGCGGCGCGGGTGTCCGAGCAGGCCGCCTCCTTTGCCCACACCCGGGACAGTATGCCGCCGCCGCGGGTGGTTCCCGAGGTGTCGTTCAGCCAGAACCCGGCGATGTGGACGGCTGATCACGCCATTGAATGGTTGCCCGGGATTCAGACTCAGAACGAGGCCGCCCACGTGGCGGCGCAGCAGGACCAGGAGCGCGCCCGGGAGTTGATGGCCGGCTATCAGGACACCTCGAATGGCAACCTCAGGGTCGGCGAGCCCTTCGTCGCGGCCCCGACGGTGGTGGCCGAGGTAGTGGATCCGACGCCCGGCGGCGTCGGGGTCGGCGGGGGATCCGGCGGTGGGAGCGCGCAGCCGGCAGCGGGTGGGGCGCATCCGGCGATGGCGCATTCTGCCGCTGTTCACCCGGGTCCGCTCGCAGGGGCCCCCGCGCGTCCGGCGGCCGCGTCGCAGCTGGCAGCGGTGGCCACTACCCCGCAGCTCGCTGGGGACTACCCCAGCCCAGCGGAGCCGTCGATGGCCGGATCGGGCGCGGTCCAGGCGGCTGCGGCGGAGCCATTCGGGCCGTCGCCGATCCTTGCGATGTCCAACGGTGCTGAGCCAGTGCGAGGTGGATCGCGGTATTCCGGCGGCGGTGGTGTGCCGCGGGCCGGCAGCTTCGGGCCGCGCCCTACCGCGTTCAGTGCTGGTAGCGCGCAACTCAGTGAGCCGCGTCTGAGCACCTACGGCAGCACCTACGGCAGTACCTACGGCAGCGCCGAGCAGGCAAGCGCCGAGCAGGCAAGTGCTGGGCGAGCTGCCCGGGGGGCGGGAGGTTGGGGAGACGCCCCGCTCGGGACGCCGGGTGGCTCCGGCCGCGACG
>JAICSB010000241.1 GCA_025937115.1 Pseudonocardiaceae bacterium
GCTCGGTGACCCGCAGTGTCCCGAGGACACCGGCCAGCAGCAGCGGCACCAACAGCACCGCGGAGAGTTTGGTGCGCAGCCGCCAGTCCTTCAGGCGCCATCGACCGCCACGATGTCGCAGCGCCGCCCCGCCGGCCCCGAACATGCCGAACCCGAAGCCCTGCGTAGTCAAATCGTGACGTATAGTAACGTCAGAAGAGCCGTCGGAACGGCCAGAAGGTGGTCTAGCCCGAACTTCATGGCCGGTCACGCTGCGCACTCTCCCCACTCGACGGTCACGCGGGAGTCGCCACCGACTTCCGCATGGCGTGCTCGACCAACGCGATAAGGGTGCTCTTGGTCGATTCCCGGTCACGGGCATCGCACGGGACGATCGGTACCGCAGGCCCGATGGCCAGCGCTTCCCGGACGTCCTCAACGCTGTGGCTGAGCACGCCGTCAAAGCAATTCACCCCGACGACGTAGGGCAGCCCGCGGTCTTCGAAGAAGTCCACCGCGGCGAAGCAGTCGGCCAGCCGGCGGGTGTCCACCAGGACGACCGCGCCGATCGCACCCCGCACGAGGTCATCCCACATGAACCAGAAGCGATGCTGCCCTGGGGTACCGAACAGGTAGAGGATCAGCTCCGCATCCAGTGACAGCCGGCCGAAGTCCATCGCGACGGTGGTGGTCGACTTATCCGGAGTGGCTGCGAGGTCATCGACCGACGTACTCGCGTCAGTGAGGACCGCCTCGGTGGTCAGCGGCGCGATCTCGGACACAGTGCCGACGAACGTCGTTTTGCCAGCGCCGAACCCGCCGCCTACGACGATTTTCGCGGATATCACGCTAGGCCGGCTATCCGCGCCTGGCCGCGCGGCGGGCGGACTGGACCGAGCCGGGTCGGGCTTGACCGCTGCCGCCGCCACACCCCCGTAGGACCGTGACCGATCAGAGTCGACGAAGTCCACTCAACACCCTTTCCATCAAGGCCATATCCGGCGTGTTGCTGGATCCGTTCGCGCTGCGGTGCACCACGACCAGGCCGATGTCGGCCATGTCAGCTAGCAGAACTCGGACCACTCCCAGCGGCAGCGATAGTAGAGCGGCCACTTCGGCCACCGATCGGGGGTCACGACACAGCTCGGCCACCGCCCGGTGTTCCTCGCTGGTCAGCACCGCCACGTCGTGACCGTGCTCGCTGGTCGATACCAGCGTTTCCACCGCGAGATCGAATACCGGCGCGGTCCGGCCCCCGGTCCAGGTGTAAGGGCGTACCACCGACGCTGCAGCCGCCGGTTGGCTCCACTCGAAAATTCCCGCTGCCGACGTCTGCTCCTGCGCTGGGCCCTGCTGGTCTGCCGCAACCGGCTGCGGAGCGACCGATGACGTCGCCGACCTCTTGCGACGCCCGCCCAAGCGCCAGGGGCCACCGCTGAGGCCGTTCACCAAACCGGCGAACGACTCATCACCGTCGTCGTCGCTGGGTTTGCTCACCGCGAGCCTCAACGACCTAGCGCGCCATGCAGCTCGGTACGCGAGTGCGGGGTCAGCTGCTGGCCGACCCGGTCTACCAGCAACGTCATCTCATACCCCACCAACCCGATATCGCAGGTCGGGGCCGCGAGCACCGCGAGACTGGACCCATCGCTGATCGACATCAACAGCATGATCCCGCGTTCGAGTTCCACCACCGTCTGCACGACCTGGCCGGCGTCGAAGCAGCGGGCCGCGCCCTGAGCCAAACTGACCAGCCCGGACGCCACTGCGGCGAGCTGATCGGCCCGGTCCCTGGGCAGGTGCGCCGAAGCCGACATGGGCATGCCTTCGGCCGACACCACTAATGCGTGCGCCACCCCGGCCACCCGGTTGACAAAGTCGTCGACCAACCACCCGAAGCGGCTCGGTTTCGGCTGCGGAACGGTCACTTGGTCTGCCCTTCTGCATTCTGGTGCTCCGGCGTCGATCCGTCAGCCTCCTCGAGGTTTCGGCGGGTCAGGCGCCCTTCGCGAATTCCCTGCTGGTAGCTTGCCAGCCGGCCACGAATCGACTCTGCGCTACGCACCGGCGCGCTCGCAGGCTCAGCCCCACCCGCGGCGCCTGGCACCAGCAGTGCCCGAGGCTGGCGTCGCGGCAACCCCATGGCGGTGGTTTCCGCACTCACCGGCATCGCCAGTGCCTCGGCCGCCCGCCAGCCGTCATCCGCGGCGCCCCAGTCCTGCGCCGGGGCACCAGCTGGACGGGTCGCACCCGATGCGGGGATCGGCTGGCCCAAGCGGGATTTGCCGGCGTCGCCGGATTCGGATTCGACCAAGGTACGTCCAGGCTGGCGACGCATCAGCGGAGAAGAGCCAGCGGTGGCCGACGCTGGCACCTTCGTTGCGGCAGCATCCGCGAGCGCCGTATCGGCGGCCGGAGCATCCGGCAACGGCGCATCTGGCGACGCGGATCCCCGCGTCGGCGCTCCTGCCGGGCCGCGCGCCGCTGGCGCAGTCCAGCGCACCGGAACGGCCTCGTGTTCCTTGAACCACGCCGACGCCACGTCGTCGAAGATCGGCGTGGAGTGCTGCAGCGTCACCCGCTGAGCCGGTCCAACCGGGCCAACCGGTCCCGTCACTGTCGCCCGCGCCGGCCGGAACAGATCCACGCCGGATCCGGCGCCGGGGTCATCCACCGGGTTCTGCACCGTGTTGTCAGCCGGGTTGTCCACCGTGCTGTCTATTGGACTGTCGACCGGTGGGCTGGCCGGCGGTCCAGGCGGAGCCGGTGGCGGCTGCGCGGGACCCGACATTGACGGTGACCGCTTGCTGACGCGCTGCGGCAGCTCGGGATCGCCGCTTGCCTTGTGGCCGATCGCCGCCGGGGTCTCCACCACGGTCTCCGGGGCGCCCACGGCATCCGCGTCGACATCGGGCTTGACGTCGGCGTCAATGTCCGGCTCAACATCCGCGTCGACATCGGACTTGAGGTCCGCCTCGACATCAGGCTTGACGTCGGGATTGACGTCCGCCTCGACATCGGGCTTGACGTCCGCTTCGACGTCGGGCTTGACATCCGCTTCGATGTCCGAAGATACGTCTGGTCGAGGAACCGGGATCGCGTTGTTGGCGCTGGCTGCTACCGGCGCCGTGGCGTCGTCCCGGCCTGAGCCGCTGGATCCGGTCAGCTCGGCGAAGGCTGCCGGGCTGGGCTCGACCGTCTCCGATGCCACCCGCACCAGCCGGGAGGGCATGACCACGGAAGCCCAGACACCCACGTCGCCGTCACCGCGGCGCAGCTGCACCACGATGCCGTGCCGACCGGCCAACCGGCCGACGACGTAGAGCCCCATCCGGCGCGACACCGAAGCGTCTACCACCGGTGGGGTGGCCAACCGGTAGTTGGCTTCAACGAGCTCCGCCTCGGTCATTCCGACGCCGCGATCAGCGACCTCAATCGAGACCGAACCGTCCGCGGCGAAGTCACTGGAGACCATCACGTGGCTCTCCGGTGGGGAGAACTGAGTCGCGTTGTCCAGCAGCTCGGCCAGCAGGTGCACCAGGTCGCTCGCCGTGCGGCCGAGCACCAGCACCGCGGGTGGCTGCTGGAGCACGAGCCGTTGATACTGCTCCACCTCGGAGACCGCGGCGCGTAGGACGTCGACCAATCGAACTGGACGACCGGACCGGTTGGCCGCATCGGTGCCCGCGAGAACCAGCAGGTTCTCACTGTTGCGCCGCATCCGGGTGGCGAGGTGGTCGAGCTGGAACAGGTTGTCCAGCTGCTGCGGGTCCTGCTCTCCGCTTTCCAGCCGGTCGATGAGCTTGAGCTGACGCTCGACCAGACCCTGCGTGCGGCGCGACAGGTTGACGAAGATGTCGTTGACGTTGGCACGGAGCTGGGCCTGCTCGCCGGCGAGCCG
This sequence comes from Pseudonocardiaceae bacterium, assembly GCA_025937115.1. Next base: position 3,881 of record JAICSB010000241.1, read on the forward strand.
GACGGCCTGACTGTGCACCTCGTCGAACGCCCTGGCGACCTGACCGATCTCCTCGCGAGTACCCACCGGTACCGGCTCGACCTCGGTCTCGGGCAGTTCGCCGTCGCGGATCCGGGCCATTGCCTCAGGCAGCCGCCGGTCGGCGACGTCCAGGGCGGTGCGCTTGAGAATTCCCAGCGGCCGCAGCAGCGCCCGGGTGACGAAGATGCCGACCAGCACGCCCAGCCCTAGCGCGAAGAACAGGATGACCGAGTTCAGCCCAGCGGCGGTTCGCACCTGGTCAAGCAGCGTCTGTGCAGTGTTTTCGATCCGCTGGCGCAGGTTCTTCTCGACGGTGTCGATGTTGTCGATGACCACCGTGTTGCGTTGATCCCAGTCCTGCGGCGAGGCACCCAGGGGTTGGCCCGCGAGACCACGGTTGAGCACCAGCTGCAACAGCCGCTGCCGGGACAGCTCAGCGTCCGGACCGACTCCAGCGACCGCGCTGGCCCGCTCAGCCGGCCCCAGAGCAGCCCGCAGCGCGTCCTGATCGGTGACCTGCCGGACGGCCGCGGTGCGCAGATCTTCGATCTGACCGGAGCCGAGCCGGTTGGTGAACAGCGCTGCCGAGATGATCGCGTGCTGCCGGCTGATCTGCTCGCGACCGGAGACCAGGGAATGCACGGCGGCAGCGTCGTTGGTGACCGCGACGTCATCGAGCTGGCGGGTCAGCGCGGAATCCAACTCGATCAGCGGGTCGATGGCGTCGCTGTACTCGGTGACCACCACCTCGACAGGGCCGAATCCAGTGGTCACGCTCGCCCGCAGCGGCCCGAGCGCGCCCAGGGCGGCCAGTGGGGATCGGGTGAAATCCAATCCGCTCACCTGGTCGGCGGACCTGGCGACCACCTGCACACTGCTGTCGACGGCGTGGAACTGCGCGTCCAGTGGTCGGCGGTCGCCGGCGCGGCCCGTGGCGACAAACGCCGTAGCCATGTCGCGTTCCCGCTCTACCCCGCTGATCAGGTCGGACAGCTGTTGCTGCACGTGCACGATCTGGGAAATCCGGGCGTAGCCCGGCGCAGCGCCCGCCTCGTCCACGATCCGCAGTACCCCGGCGACCAGGGCGACGATGGTCGGAACCAGCAGGACTGCGCCCAGCTTGACCACCACTGGCCAGTTGCGCCAGTACCACCGCGACCGCGGAGTCGTCGGGCCGGTCGGCGCCCCCGCCTTTGCAGGAGGACTGAGTACGGCGGTCATCGCGCCGCCGCCGCGGAAGCCGGGCGTCGCGAGCTACTCGCTGGCACGGTGAGGTCCCTCCCAGGGGTCGACGGTGGCCGGGCATCCGGCGCACCACTGTTAACCGCGGTTGTGGGTCACCCCCACCGCACGGAGGTAAACGTCGCGAGCAGCGAGCCGGATACGCCCGATGTAGGGGACGGACGATACGACGCGCCGAGCTGGACCGTCCTGCGGGTCTCATTACCGTCCTATTCGACCGCTTACCGTCCTATTTGACCGCTGACCGCGCCAGTGCCTTGGCCGGACAATACCCGCGCGGCGTAACTTTTCTTACCCTGATGGACCTCCTGAACCACACAAAGTAATTGTGTGCAACCCGGACGATCCACTTGCCACACCTCCAATGCCTCGACGGAGTGGGCCCGGACGCACCTGGGACACTGGTTGCAGACCAAGCCGATCACCCGCCCGCGGTGCTCGCCAACCGGAGGAACTCGTTGAGCTCTTCGCCCGACGCCGGACCGCTCATCGTGCAGTCCGACAAGACGCTGCTACTGGAGGTCGAGCATCCGGCTGCGGGGCTGGCCCGCGCCGCGATTGCGCCGTTCGCGGAGCTCGAGCGCGCGCCGGAACACGTGCACACC
>JAICSB010000562.1 GCA_025937115.1 Pseudonocardiaceae bacterium
CGCTGCCCGGGTATCAATCGAACAACCCAGGACCGATCGACCAGCAAGGACGGTGTTGGAGATGACGGACACCCGACGACTTCCAAAGCCGGTCGCTAATGAATGGGACTGGCAGCTCAAGGGCTCCTGCCAGGGGTTGAACAGCAACGTCTTTTTTCATCCAGACGGCGAACGAGGTTCAGCGCGATCCCGCCGGGCCGATCGAGCGAAGGCGATTTGCCAGCGGTGCCCGGTTCTAGAGCAATGTCGCCGTCACGCGCTATCCGCGCGGGAACCGTACGGCGTCTGGGGAGGTCTCACCGAGGAGGAACGCCGAGAGCTCTGGACCAGCGAGCGCGAGCTGCTGGTGAGCTGACCGATCCGTGACACCATGTGCCCCTGACATCGGAGGGCGCATGAGTCACGTGGTGGTCGTTGGCGCAGGGTTGGGCGGGCTGCGCACCGTTGAGTTCCTCCGCGCAGAAGGATTCTCCGGCCGGATCAGCCTTGTCGGCGACGAAGCGCATGAACCCTACGACCGTCCCCCGCTGTCCAAGCAGATCCTCGCCGGCACCTGGCCCGAGGAACGGGCCATCCTGCATCGCGGTGAGCTGGCCGACCTCGATGTGTCGCTGCACCTGGGCAGATCCGCTATCAGCCTGGACGGCGGTGTGCTCGAGCTCGACGATGGCGCGCGGCTGCACTACGACACCCTCGTGGTGGCCACCGGGGTCCGGCCACGGCGACTACCCGGTCAGCCCGATCACCCGGAGCTGCACGTCCTGCGCACGCTGGAGGACTGCCGGGCGCTGCGGGGTTCACTATCCCGGGCACGCTCGCTTCTGGTGGTCGGCGCCGGCTTCATCGGCGCTGAGGTCGCCGCCACCGCCCGGATGGCCGGTCTCGAGGTGACCATGCTGGAGGCGCTGCCGGTGCCGTTCGGCCGAGTTCTCGGCGAGCAGATGGGCCAGCTGTGCGCCCGGTTGCAGACCGACAATGGGGTCACGGTGCGCTGCGGGACGCGGCTCGATGGCTTTCTTCTCAACGGTGACGGCGGGATCGCCGCCCGACTAGCCGATGGGACCGTTCTGCGAGCCGACTGTGGCGTCGTCGGAGTGGGCACTGTGGTCGACGACGGGTGGCTGGCCGGGCTCGGCATACCGACCGCAGGCGGGCTGCTCTGCGATGCCACCGGTCTGGTAGAGGGCACCGGCAACGTCTACGGGGTCGGTGATATCGCCGCCTGGCGGCACCCCACGTTCGGAGACCGGCCGCGCATCGAGCACTGGACCTCGGCCACCGAACAGGCCGCCGTCGTAGCGCAGCGCATCGCCGGCGCGGAGATCACCCGGCTAGCCGATGCCGTGCCGTACTTCTGGTCCGACCAGTACGGGCTGACGCTGCAGCTGATCGGGCGCTGCGATCTGGCGACGTCTGTCGAGGTGCTGCACGATCCCGGCGCGATCAAGGGAACCGTCGCGGGCTACTTCGCCGACGGCGCTTTCGTCGCCGTGCTGGCCTTTCACGCGCCCCGGCTGCTCAACCGCTACCGCCGGCTGGTGGCCGCCGGTGCCAGCGAGCAAGAAGTGCGTTCCGCCGCAGCCGAACTCGCCTCCCGATAAGCGCTAGCCGGCCGGGTTCTACAGGGCGGTGCCCATCCGGCCGGGGTCACATAGGTCCGCGGTGGCCCCAATCGCGCAAGGCAGGCACGGCAACCCCCACGGGCGATCGGCGCACTCAAGCGCGTCGGCCCGTAGGCGCGCGCCGCAGAGCGTTTCGGCGTAGCCCAGCGTCTCGGCCTTGTTGAGATCACCGGGTGCTACCGCGTGGCAGAGCTTGTCGCCCGGGTGCAGCGCCCACAGCATGTTCGGCGCGCTCACTCGGCGACCTTCAAAATACCGTGCGCTAGTGCTGTTGCGTCGGATTCGGAGACCTTGACACCGGGAGCGCCCAGCCCGTGAAACGACCATGAACCGTCGTTTTCGTATACCACCAACAACGTGCACATGCTGTCGTCGTCGCTGCGGCGACCAGGTGCCACCATCCGACCGCGTTCACAAGCCACGGCGCCGGGGCGGTTCGATGCTCATCGCGTGCTCGTCTCTGTCGGCGGGAAGCGCTGCCCGGCCCGGTTCGGGGCACGGGCCGGGCAGCCGAAGGTCACCGCCCACGGCGACCCCGACACAGCATGGCCTCACGCATGGCAAGACGCAAGTTTGCATGACAAATTGCGCAGTGACAGTCGAATAAACTCGGCGGTTCGCAGGCTGACAGGATTGCTGCATGCCGTCGAAATTCACCAGCCCCACCCGGCTCAAGCGGTTGGGATCCGCGTTGCGTTCCCTGCGTGAGGCGTCCGAGCTGACCGCAGAGCAGGCCGCAAAGAGTCTCGGGTGGTCGGGTTCCAAGGTGAGCCGGATCGAGACCGGCAAGCAGCTCGTATCGCCGGATGACGTGCGGACGCTGGTTGGGCTCTACGACGTGCGCGAAGATGAGATCGAGAAGTACGTCGCGATCGCCCGGCAGTCCCGGCAACGAGACTGGTGGCACAAGTACGACGACGTGCTCCCCGAGTGGTTCGAGGGCTACCTCGGGCTGGAAGCGGAAGCGTCCAAGATCAGCACTTACGAGTCCGATCTCGTGCCCGGCCTATTGCAGACCGAGCGATACGCGGCTGGAGTGCTCGGCGCCTACCCGCTGGGTACCACGCCCGAAGAAATGGAACGGGCGGTCGATCTCCGCCG
>JAICSB010000414.1 GCA_025937115.1 Pseudonocardiaceae bacterium
GCCGGACCTGATCGACCGGCTCTACTCGGCGCACGATCTCCTCAGCGAGCTCGGTCTCCCCGGTGGTGGGAGCGCCGAAGGACAGCCCCCTGGTGACGGCCGCCTGTACCGCTTGCACCACCGCGGGATGCGCGTGGCCCAGGATCATCGGACCCCAGGATGAGACCAGATCGACGTAACGGTTGCCGTCGGCATCCCACAGATAGGCTCCCGCTGCTCGGACCATGAAGCGCGGCGTGCCGCCGACCGCGCCGAACGCCCGCACCGGAGAGTTCACCCCGCCGGGGATCACAGCGCAGGCCCGAGCAAACAGCCGAGCCGACTCGGGGGCTGTCACGTCCGATGGGCAGCCTTCGCGCGCACAGCACGCTTCGCGACCCCGGACGACATGCAGCAATCGTATCCATCAGCTGTATTGCCGTCGCGCCGCTACCACCATGATCCGCCGTCCGGCGTCGAGCAACAGGATTGCGGCCAGCGTGGCCGCGCCGACGGCGGCCGCCCACCAACGTCCCTCGATACGGTAGAGCGCGACGCCGCGACGAACGGCGGTCGGGACGATGCCGCGGTGCCAGCACCACCAGGCCAGTCCACCCAGCACCACGGCAGCAATCACCTGACCGAGGGCGACCAGAGTTCGGGCACGGTGGCGGGAGCGCACCCCTCTACCCTGTCACGACCCAGTCGCCGTCCCCGGTGCGGCGCTATGGTGCGGCTCTACGGGTCCTCCGCCGCTGGCCACACGCACGTCATGCTCGCCGAAACTGAGTCGTAACCGTGCAGAAATGCACGGCCACCTCTCAGTTTCAGCGATCATGACGGGACCTCCCACCAGCTGTGGCCGATCCCAACCAGCTGTGGCCGGGCCCGAACCAGGGGGACTGTCAGTGATCGCTGGCAGTGTGTTGAGCCGTGACTCGAGATGACGACATCGAGCGGCTGCTGCGCCGCCAGCACGGCGCGGTGAGTCGGGCGCAACTGTGCGAGGCCGGCGTGAACCCGAACACCATCGACTCCTGGGTCCGTCGGGGTCGACTGCGGCGGATCCTTCCGAGCGTCTACTGCACCGGCACGCCGTCGCTGGCCACCCGAGCGCATGCCGCTCACCTCTGGCAACCGAAAGGTGTGGTGAGCCATCTCGCCGCCGCCCACCTGTGGCAAATGGCTGTCGACGAACCCGCAGTCGTGCACCTGACGGTGCCGCTGGGCTTGGTGCGCGCATCGCCCGTGCCGTGGCTGCGACTGTTTCGTCGGGACACTCCGCGCAACCGGCGCAGCACCGTTGGCAGGCTGCCGGTCACCGACGTGCCTCGCACCGTCTTCGACTGTCTTGCGCTGCTCGATGACGCGGCGTGCGCTGCCCTGCTCGACCATGCCACGGCGACGTTGACTTCGGAGCGTGCCCTGCGCATCCGGTACCTCGAAGATCTTGGGCTACGCGGCTCACTTCGCATCGCTGCGCAGCTGGCATCGCTGGTGCCCGGCGCGGCGTCCGCACCCGAACGCCTGCTCGCCCACGGTCTGAACTCGGTAGGCCTTACCAACTTCCTGGTCAACGAGCCGGTTCACGGGTACATCGCGGACTTCCTCGATCCGGCGCGGAGGCTGATCCTCGAGGTGGATGGATACCGCACCCACGGCACCTGGGTCGCCTTTCAGAACGACCGCACCCGCCAGAACGTGCTCGTGGCGCACGGGTACACCGTGCTGCGCTACACCGCCCACGATGTCCAGACCCGGCTCGGATCAATCCTCGACGAGGTCACCGACATGGTCGTCCAGACCAGCCAGCAGACCTCATGATCGTCGAAACTGAGTCGCGGCTGTGCAAATTTGAACGGTCAGAGCTCAGTTGCGGCGATCACGGGCGGCGAAGCCACTCACGATCAGCGCAACCAGCCGGCGGCTTGCGTCGCCCAGTAGGTCAGCACCAGATCAGCACCGGCCCGGCGGATGGAGGTCAGCGTCTCCAGCACGGTGCGCCGCCGGTCCAACCAGCCGCGCGCCACCGCGGCCTCGACCATCGAGTACTCACCGGAGACCTGATAGGCGGCGACCGGGACGTCGGCGATCTCGGCGACTGAGCGCAACACGTCGAGATAGGACATCGCGGGCTTGACCATCACGATGTCGGCGCCTTCGGCGAGATCCAGCGCCGTCTCGCGCAGCGCCTCGCGTGCGTTGGCAGGGTCTTGCTGATAGGTCAGCCGGTCGCCACTCAGCTGGGACTCCACCGCCTCGCGAAACGGCCCGTAGAACGCCGAGGCGTACTTGGCGCTGTAGGCCAGGATTCCGGCATCGTGGTGACCTGCGGCGTCCAGGGCCGCCCGGATCGCCCCGACCTGACCGTCCATCATCCCGCTGGGCCCTACCAGGTGCGCCCCGGCCTCCACTTGCGCGACCGCCATCTGCCCGTACACCGTCAGCGTCGCGTCGTTGTCCACCCGACCGGCCGCGTCCAGCAGCCCGCAGTGCCCGTGATCGGTGAACTCGTCCAAGCATGTGTCAGCCATGATCACGATGTCGTCACCGACCTCGGCGCGCACGTCCCGCAATGCGGTGTTGAGCACGCCCTCCGGGTCGATCCCACCGGAGCCGGTGGCGTCCCTGGTAACGGGCACACCGAACAGCATGATCCCGCCTACCCCGGCACCCGCCGCCTCGGCCGCGGCCTTGCGTAGCGAGTCCCGGGTGTGTTGCACCACGCCAGGCATGGACGGGATCGGTACCGCCTCGGTGGCGCCCTTCTTGACGAACACCGGCAACACCAGCTGGCGCGCGACAACGGTCGTCTCCCTAACCAACCCCCGCATCGCAGCAGTGCTGCGCAATCGGCGCGGCCGACTCGTCGGGTACATGAGGCCTCCTGCCCGTGAGTGGCGTTACGAGCTATGACTCGCATTGCCACTCACGGGTACTCACGTCAGCGCCTGCGGTTTTTGGCTTTGCGGGGTGGGGGCAGCGCACCTTCAGCGCGGAGCTGGGCGGCGTGTTCGGCCAAGGCGTCTACCAGGGCGCCGACCTGGGCTACCTCCGGTTGGACATCGACCCGGAGGCCGAACTCGATGGCTGTCTCCGCGGTGGCCGGGCCGATGCAGGCGACGATCGTCCGGGTGTGCGGTTTGCCGGCGATACCGACCAGGTTGCGCACAGTGGACGAAGACGTGAAGCACACCGCATCGAAGCCACCCGTTTTGATCATCTCTCGGGTCTCAGCGGGCGGTGGAGCGGCGCGCACCGTACGGTAGGCCGTCACGTCGTCAATCTCCCAGCCCCGCTCGCGCAACCCGGCGGCCAACGTCTCGGTCGCGATGTCCGCGCGCGGCAGCAGCACCCGGTCCACCGGGTCGAGAATGTCGTCGAAGGGTGGGAAGTCGGCCAGTAAGCCATCGGAGGACTGCTCGCCCGAGGGCAACAGCTCGGGGACGATCCCCATGGCTGCCACCCGCTCCGCGGTGGCTTCTCCGACGCAGGCGATCTTCACGCCGGCGAATGCGCGGGCATCGAGCCCGAACTCGGCGAACTTGTCCCAGACCGCCCGCACTGCGTTGGTGGAGGTGAACACCACCCACTGGTAACGACCGTCGACCAGCCCCTTGACCGCGCGCTCCATCTGAGCGGGCGACCGGGGCGGCTCCACCGAGATCGTCGGGACCTCCACGGGCACCGCGCCGTGCACGGCCAGCCGGTCGCTCATCGCGCCGGCCTGTTCCTTGGTCCGCGGCACCAGCACCTTCCAGCCATACAGTGCCCGCGA
>JAICSB010000224.1 GCA_025937115.1 Pseudonocardiaceae bacterium
GACCGGCGCGTGCTGCAGGCGGTGGCGGGTCAGGCGCTGCTCGCGCTGCGGGCCCAGCGGATGGCGGCCCAGGCGCGCGACGCCCAACGCCGAGCCGAAGCCACCGAGCTGCGCAGCGCGCTGCTCTCCGCGGTCGGCCATGACCTTCGCACGCCGCTGACCTCGATCAAGGCTGCGGCGAGCAGCTTGCGCGACCCGGAGCTGACACTGTCCGACGCCGACACCACCGAATTGCTGGCTACCGTCGAGGAGTCCGCGGACCGCCTCCAGGGGCTGGTCGACAACCTGCTCGACTCCGCCCGGCTGGCAACGGGAGCTGTGCTGCCGCAGCTGACCGCGGTGGGCTACGACGAGGTCGTCGCACGTGCCCTGTCGACCGTGGACGGCGGGCATCTCGTCGCCACCGACGTCGATGACACGCTGGCGGCGGTGCTCGCTGATGCGGGGCTGCTCGAGCGGGTGGTGGCAAACGTCATCGACAACGCACTGCGGCACGGTCAGGGGGCCTCGGTGCTGATCCGGGCGACGGTGCACGGCGGGGAGGCCGAGCTGGCCGTCAGCGACCGCGGGCCCGGCCTGCCGATCGGGGCACTCGAGTCGTTGTTCGCGCCGTTCCAGCGGCTCGGCGATCGGTCGTCGCGGCCCGGGGTGGGCCTGGGTCTGGCGGTGGCCCGCGGCTTCACCGAAGCGATGGGCGGCCGTATTCGCGCCGAGCCGACCCCCGGCGGTGGCTTGACCATGACGATCACTCTTCCGCTCGCACCGACTCCATCGGCCACGGTGCCCGAGCTCGCCGCCCGAACCCGCGAGCCGTGATGACGACCCGGGTCCTGGTGGTCGACGATGACGCGCACATCCTGCGCGCCATCCGCATCCACCTCACTGCCTGCGGCTACGCCGTGCGCACCGCACAAACCGGCCGGGCAGCGCTGCGAGCCGGTGCCGAGGAACACCCCGACCTGGTGCTCCTCGACCTCGGCCTGCCCGATCTCGACGGCACCGCGGTGATCACAGAGCTACGCAGCTGGTCCACCGTGCCGATCATCGTGCTCTCCGCCCGAACCGATGGCGCCGGCAAGATCAACGCGCTGGACACCGGGGCCGACGACTACCTGACCAAGCCGTTCAGCATGCCCGAGCTGCTCGCTCGGATGCGAGCCGCTGTGCGCAGGTCCGGTTCGCAGACTGATCGGGACACGGTGGTCGCCACCCGGGACTTCAGCATCGACCTCGCGGCGAAGAGAGTACTCAGCCGCACCGGAACGCAGGTGCACCTGACGCCCACCGAGTGGGCCATCCTCGAAATCCTGGTCCGGGACCGCGGTGCACTTGTTTCCCAGCATCGGCTGCTCAGCGAGATATGGGGACCCGCCTACCGCACCGAAACCAACTACCTGCGGGTCTACCTGGCCCAACTGCGCCGCAAGCTGGAACCAGAACCGGCCCGCCCCCGCTACCTGATCACCGAATCCGGAATGGGCTACCGATTCCAGGACTGACGCCGCACCGTCCGGCGGCTACGCCAGTGCATCTACTGGTCTAAGGTGTTTGCTGAATGGTGCGGTCTGCGCCGTTCAGCAACAGAGTTCACCCGGTCCAGACCGTCGGTGCTCTGCAGGCACGACGGATGGCGGCCCCGCGGTGTAGGTGCGCCTTCATCGTTGTGTGTCGGAGCGAACGGTGAGGAGCCGGACCAGTGACCTGTACGCCAAATCTGTCCGGCGAGGGCGAGGACTTACTCGCTACCGATCATCGCAACGGTACCGCCGGCCCGGGCACCTCGGCTCAGCTGCTCGGGGTGACCGTGCGACGTCCGGCCGTCGGGGTACATGTGGTGGCGGTAGCTGGTGAGCTGGACATACTTACCGCGTCGCTACTCGAAGCGTGCATGCACGAACAGCTCGCCGCCGTTCCGACGCATCTGATCCTGGACCTGGAAGGGGTGCGTTTCCTGGGCGCCAGCGGTCTGAGCTCTCTGCTGCGGGTCCACGAACTTGCCCAACAGACCCCCGGGACGGGGCTGCACCTCGCTGGCATGGTTACCCGGGTGGTGGCGCGCTCACTGGAAGTCACCGGGTTGCTGGGGAAGTTCGATAGTTACCCCTGCGTGACTGACGCCCTGACCGCGCTGATCGACGCAACAGAGCTGACGATCAACACCGAACAGGTGGCCTTGCTGTCGATAATCGGGCGGCTCGACGTGCCGGGGCTGACGCAGCTGCGACTGCAGTTGCAGGCGCTTTTAGACACCGACATTAAGTACCTGGTGGTGAATCTGGCCGGGGTGGGCAGCTGCGACTATCGACTGTTTGACGTGCTGGCCTGGGCTCACCACGTGCTCACCGACCGTCAGGGTTGGTTGCGGTTGGTCGGGGTCGGCCCGGCAGTCCGCAACGCCCTAGATGAAGCCACGACGTCTGAGTGCCTACTGGTCTACGAGGCTGCGGAGTGGTCCACCGATCTGGCTGGCTAAAGCATGAAAGCGCCCATCTACTGACGCCACGGCGCCCGTAGGTGATTGAATCTGCTGAGTGGGCGATAAAGGCGACCTGCATGCCCGGTCGAGCGGTCAGCGCGTGAGCCGTGGCCACAACGCGGGGCCGGTGACGGAGGAGGACCTCCGTTGGATCATCGCCCATCTGCGCGTGGTGGTCGCCACCAGCTCCGCAGTCTGGGCGGGCCGCGGAATGACGTTATTGCAGCTCACCGTGCTGCACTTGATCAGCGCGCTGTCTCCGCTGACGCTTACCGACCTGGCCCAGGTCCTCGGTACCAAACCGCCGGCTACCTCCGCGATCGTCGATCGGCTGATGCACGCGGGGCTGGTGTGCCGCACGCCGGACCCGCAAGACGGTCGACGCGTCCGGTTGTCCCTCACTGCCGCCGCCGAACCGATCATCGGCGACACCGACCCGGACACCGCCAGGCGCCTACTGACGGTCCTCAGCCGCATGAGCCCGCAGAGCCGTCGGCAGCTGATCGAGATACTCATGGACGTCGTCCGCCGATCCGCCGAGTAGGCACGGCCCCCCGACACAGGCCAGTACCTGGCAGACGCTGCAGAACAAACGTCGGGAAACACGCGATAGGCTGCGGCGATGGGCCAGCGCGACATCGACGTTGTCGTGTTCGGCGCAACCAGCCTTACCGACCGTCATGTTGCCGCGTACCTAGCGCAGCGCGCGCCGGAGCTGGGGGGCCTGCGCTGGGCTGCCGCGGCGCGCGATGGTGCTAAGGCTAAGCGGGTGCTCGCCGCAGAGGGCGTGGAGCCGGCTGAGATGATCGTCGCCGAGGTGGGTGATCCCTCGTCACTTAATGCCATGGCCTCCCGCGCCACCGTGATGCTCAACCTGGTCGGCCCGTACATGCTGTATGGCGAGTCGGTGATCGAGGCGTGCGTCGACGCTGGCTGCCACTACATCGATCTCACAGGCGAGATTCCCTTCGTCCGTCGGATGATTGCAGCCTTCGATGCTCGGGCGCGCGCGGCCGGAGTCAAGATCGTGCAAGTCTGCGGGGTTGCGGCGCTTCCACCCGATCTCGGGATCGCGCTCGCTGCTGAAGCCGCTGCCAGAGTAGGTGAACATTTGGTCGAGGTGGACGTCGAGTCGCGCATCGTCGAGCAGCCGATGCCGCCTCGCCCGTCCGACGTACTCTCCGGTGGCAGTTTGCAGAGCATCGTCGCGGTCGCCGGCGACCCAGAGATCGACTGCATCGTCGACCCGGGCTGCCTCGTGTCTGATCCCGCGACCGCCCAGGCGGTTCGCGTCCGCAGCCCGATCCGAGTCCGTCCTCGCTACCGCGACGGCGCAGTGATTGCGCCGATGGTGCCGGTTGCGTTCATCAACCCTGCGGTGATCCACCGTGCCGCGGTGCTGCGCGCAGAGAAAGATGGGAAGCCGTTTACGCCCTTCGCCTACCAGGAGGGCCTGGCCTTCGGAGGATCGACCGCTTCCCTGCCGGTTCGTTACGTGGTCGCCGGCGCGCTCTCTGGCATCCAGGGCCTTGTCGGCATGTTGGCTCGTGCCCACCGACCGGACGTAGGCCGAAGGGTGTCGCGTTTCCTGGCGCAGGCCCTTCCGGGCTCCGGCTATGAGCCGGCCCGCGAGCGTCTGGAGCCCTGGCGCTGGCAAATGTCCATCCGGGCCAGGACCTCGACCGGCCGGGAGATGCGGGTCGAGATCAATGCCGACGGACACCCCTTTTACTGCACAACCGCGCGCATGCTAGCGGAAGCGGGCCTGCTGCTTTCAGAAGCGGGATCGACACCTGACCGCTCCGGTTGCCTCACACCCTCGACCGCCCTTGGTACCCGCAGCGCCGGGCGCTTTGCGCGAGCAGGACTGCGATTCTCGCTCGCCTAGAACTGCCGTCTGCGGCTAGTCGGAGGATACCTCGGCGAAGTACAAGCGTCGGCGGTCGAGTAGGATACCGAGGTGACGCCCGCTGCGATTATGTAACTCGGCCCGACTCCATGGTTGTCGGGATCAAATAGGCGATCTAGCCACAACTGCGAGACGGCGTCGGGCCGCCGGAGGATTTCCGGCGTGCTGCCCGTGGCTGTGGTGCGATCTACCCAATGACTGGCGCACATCATCTGCCGAGGTCGCCGAGATCGATCGGGGCCACCATCGCTTCGCGCTCGTTCCGGGCGCGCGATTGCTTCACCCAGTTGAGCGGAGGTACGCACAGAGCCCTCTAGGTGTCGAGTCGTGGAGTCGAAGCAACGGCTAGGGATGTCGTTGCCAACCTGCGGGGGAGTTTCGTGTTTTGTATCTTGGTGAAATCACTTGGGGTTGCTCTGGCATCAGTTCTGTTGACGCTAATGGCGGTACCCGCGCACGGCGACTCGGCCCTGTTTCAGTCACCGGCGCAGTATCCTGGGTTGCCCGGTTTGGGACATGGCGCGGTGGTCAGCGGCGACTTTAACGGTGACGGCTCCTCCGACCTTGCGGTGGTCGATCTTGCGGCGGGCGGTGTGCGGGTACTGCTCAATCGGGGCCATGGCAGCTTCGCACCCGCTTCGTTCTACCCGACGGGGGCGGGAGCTGCGGCGGTGACGGCCGCCGATTTTACTGGCCACGGCCACATCGACCTGGTCGTGGCCAACATGCTGGATTCCACCGTGGTCCTGCTGACCAATCGAGGAGATGGCACCTTCACCCGAGAAGCGACGTATCCCACCAGCCCCGTCCGGGGCGAATCGTGACGGCCGACTTCAACGGCGACGGACGACCCGATCTGGCAATTGCGACCTCCGCGCCGACGGACAACGTGGTGGTCCTTCTCAACCAGGGAGGCGGCCGTTTCGTTCGCGCACAAACCCTCACAGTCGGCGTCGGCCTCAACCTCGTTGGCTTGGTCGCGTCGATGGATACCGCCGACGTGAACGGCGATCACCGACCGGACTTGCTGGTCGCGGATCAACTTCGAGGGGTGGTCGTGCTCATCGGCCGCGGTGATGGGACCTTCATACGAGGCGCCATCCTGCCGATCCGCCTGTTCGAAAGCCCCGCCGTGGGCGACCTCAACCACGATGGCATCGTCGATGTCGCGATACCGGATACCTTCCGAAACTCGGTCTCAGTCTTTCTGGGACGAGGCGACGGCACCTTCGCCCCACCGATCGTCTCCACCATCAATCTGCATCCAGGGCTCGTACCCACGCTTACCCCCGCGGCTGCGATCGCTGACTTCAACGGGGACGGATTCCCGGACCTCGTCGTCAGCGGTGGTACCGACAGAATGGTCCACATCATGCTCGGCGACGGCGCGGGACACTTCACCACCACCGAGAGTTACCCCGCGCAAATCGCCCGCACGATCGTGGTCGACGACTTCGACCACGACGGACGACCCGACCTCGCCATCACTCAGGCACTCGGCGGAACGGAGGTTCTGCTGCACAACTGACCACCGCCGGCCCGTTCCAAATGCTGGGCC
>JAICSB010000568.1 GCA_025937115.1 Pseudonocardiaceae bacterium
CCGCCCTTGGGGTCCAGGCACCACACGGTCACGTAGCCGTCGCGGATCGCCGGTCCGAGGGCGTGCAGGGTCGACCACACCACCGACCCCTTCCCCGACCCGGTGGCCCCGACGACCAGGACGTGGGTGCCCAGCAGCCGCAGCCGGTAGGTGGTGCCGTCCTCACACCGCGCCACCGGAAGCCCGGTCAGGTCGACCCGACCCGTCCGGTCGGACTCCGCGGCCAGCGGCGAGACAAGATCGGTGAGCGGGTCGGTGATCAGAAACCACAGCTCCAACCGCTGCCGGAGCGCACGTCCGTGGCCGTGTCGACTCGGACCGGTGAGGGTGTGGATGCGGCAGTCCTGGGCGCCGAAGGTCTGCGCCAACCGGGGCGCGACGCTGGTCCAGTCCTCGAGGACCTGGCCGGGCAGCATCCGCACCCGCACCCGGTCCACGCTCGGCGTCGCGGCCACCCGGAGGCGTTTGGGCAGGTAGTCGCGTCCGTCGAGGGTGACGGCGAGGCCGGTGGTCAGCATCGCCGGCTGCCACCCCAGCCGGTACACGGCCCAGCCGCGCCACCAGCCCCGGGCCCGCCACGCCACCTGCCTGGTGAACGACTCCGGCCAGCACAGCCGCCAGCACACCCCCGCGACCAGGGCGAGCAGTACCGCCAGGAGTGCCGCGTCGCCTAGCGCCTGGCCGTGGGCATGCACCAGTGAGGCCAGCAGCCACACCAGGACCGCAGGGGCGAACACGACTGGGTGACGGAGCAGCCAGCCCAGTCCGGCCGCGGTCTTGCGGGCGGCCCAGGCGGCCAGCACTGCCGACAGCGGCACGTGGACGCGGGCGATGTTCAACCGCAGCGGGTTCTCCTCGCGTCGGGTGCCCCTCATGCTGGTGCGGTTCATAGCGTCGACACCTGCCCCCACAGCCAGGATCCCGCCGACGACAGCGCCTGGTGCACCGTCGGCCCCGCCGGCGTCGAGGCCAGCACCAACCCGAACACCACGCACACCAGCGCCGATCCCAGACCAAGCTTCGCGGTCCGCAACAGCAGCACCACCAGCAGACCCAGCACCACCGCCGTCCCCACGACGCTCACCGCGACTCACCACCCCGGCACGCGTCGTTCGGGGCGTCGAGCCGTCGGATCAGCCGCGCCTTCCGCTGCAGAAAAGCGGCGCGTTCGCTGTCCGATCCGCCCGTGGTGGTCAGCCGCCGGGCGTCCCGCAGCAAGGCCGCGACCTCCTCGATCCGCACCCGCACGCCGCGCTTCTGCTCCCGGTCGTCAGCCCGACCTGAAGGAATCGGTCCGTCGTACTCGGGATCCTTCTGCCCAGTCATTGAACTCACCGCCGGTTCAGGCCGCGGCCGACGCGGATGCGCTCTGCGTGGGCTTGGTCGCGACCTTCGCGGTATCTGCGAGGGCCTCGGCGGACCAGTACTCCGAGAACCCGCCCGCCTTGTTCAACCGGATCTCCACCCGCAGCCCGGCGAACTCCACCGGCGCCAACCGGGCCGGCGTCGGCTTCTCCACCGACCCCACCGTCACCTTCGCGGTCAGGCTCGACTCCCGCCCATACGAGGTCTGGGTGTACAGCACCTCCACCGCCCACAACGGCATCCCCGTGTTCTCATCACGCGCCTGATGCTCCGACGGCCGCCGCCGACCCTCCCCAACCTCCTCCCAGTCATGGACCGCCTCCACGATCCCCGTCGCCGTCATCTCCTGCCGCCTGCTGTCCACCGCGTAGCTCGCCATCGCTGTCTCCTCGGTCGTTGAACCCGGTATTGCACCCATTCACGGGCAGGAATCTTGACCTTGGTACTACGTCCGTGGGACGTTTAGGACGTTCAGGTGAGCCGCTGAAACGTCCTCGGGAGTGACAATGACCAACGAACGCCTCCGGACCGCGATGGACCGGGCCGGGCTGACACCTGAGCAAGCCGCGCGGCTGACCGACGTAGACCCCAAGACGGTGCAGCGATGGCTCTCCGGTCGCATCCCGCACCCGCGTCATCGCTACCGGCTCGCCGACGAGCTGGACGAGAACGAGCAGTTCCTCTGGCCCGGAGTGCGCCGACACCCCTCCGAGACGGCGACAGCGGCCGCCGAGCTCGTCGCGGCCTACCCCTACCGGGCCGACGTGGACCACTCCCGGTGGTGGGACCTGATCACCGGGTCCGAGCACCAGATCGACCTGCTCGGATACACGCTCTACTTCCTGCCCCACCAGCACCCGCAGCTCATCGACGTCCTGCTCACCAAGTGCGGCGCCGGCTGCAAGATCCGACTTCTCATCGCCGACCCGGACTCCGAACACGTCACCCGCCGCGACGAGGAGGAGCACGAGGCCATCACCTTGGTCGCCCGTATCCAGAGCAGCCTGCAGGCCTTCGCGCCACTCCTGGACTGTCCCGGGGCGGAGCTGCGGTACCAGGACGCCCCGTTGTACAACTCGGTCTTCCGGTTCGACGACGAGATGTTCGTGACCCCGCACCTCTACGCGACACCCGGCCGGGCGGCGCCGCTGATGCACCTACGACGCCTCGGACCCAACGGCATGTTCTCTCGCTTCGCCGCCCACTTCGAGGGCCTGTGGGCCGACAGCAGTCCCGTCCGGCAAGATCAAGCAGGCAAGCCGGTGCGAACCGGGGTCTAGCCGCTGCGAGGGAACCCGATGGGGCGACGCGACTACTACGACGA
>JAICSB010000306.1 GCA_025937115.1 Pseudonocardiaceae bacterium
GCTCCTGGCGACGGTGGCGGCCGCGTTACGCCTACGCGTTCGGCTTCATCGACCAGGCGTCCCGCCTCGCCGCCCTGATGCCGGAGGTGGTCAACGCGGTCACCCAGACTCCGGGACTGTCCCGGTTGGCCAAGCTCGCCGCCGGGATCGACCGCCGCCGACCGCTACCGACGTTCGCGCCAGTCACCTTGCAGCAGTGGTTCGCCGACCGCGGCGGGTCGGTTAACCCCTCTGGGCGCCGGGTGGTGCTGTTCCCGGACACATTCAACAACCACCTTCACACCGACGTCGGGGTGGCGTGCGTGGAAGCCATCGAAGCGGCCGGCTGGCAGGTCGTCATGCCACAGGTGCACGTGTGCTGTGGCCGCCCGCTGTATGACTACGGATTTTTGGACACCGCCCGACGCTACCTGCACCGGGTGCTCGACGTGCTGCGCGACGACATCCGCGCCGGCACTCCGGTGGTCGGGATGGAGCCGAGCTGCCTGGCGGTCTTCAAAGACGAACTGGGCAAGCTGCTGCCCCACGATGACGACGCCCAGCGGCTGGCCCGCAACGCCTACCACTTCGGGGAGTTCTTCACCGCCTTCGACATCGAGCCGCCACCGTTGCACCGCGACGCGCTGGTGTGGGGGCACTGCCACCACCACGCCACCGGCGGCATGAGCCCCGAGCATCAGCTGCTCAAGCGGATGAGGGTGACCGTGCAACCGCTGCACGGCGGCTGCTGCGGCCTGGCCGGATCGTGGGGCTTCGAGAACGGCAAGTACGACATCTCCTTGCAGTGCGGGGAGCAGGCACTGTTGCCCGCGGTGCGCGCCGCGGAGCCAGACACCGTGATCGTCGCCGACGGCTTCTCCTGCAAGACACAGATCGAGCAGGCCGGTACCGGGCGCGGCGCGCTACACGTGGCGCAGGTGATGAAGATGGCCCGTGAGCACGGTGCGGACGGCTACCGCGGCGAGTTCCCGGAACAGCCCTACAACCACGTCCGCCCGGCGCCGAGCACCGCTCGCCGCACCCGCCGCCTCGCCACCATCGGTGCCAGCCTCGCCGCAGTCGGCGCCGTCGTGTGGCGCGTTCTGGAGACAGACTGCGGTGATTCGAGGGCTGATTAGTGCGGTCTGTCTCCAGAACGCGACGGCTGGCCGGGGCGATCATGGGAGTGGCGGTGCTGGCTGGGTGCTCGGCGGCAGGGAACGCGGGCGGTCCGGCGGGCACTGTCGTTGCGCTGCGGGTGGACGCGCCCCTGCACGAGCCAACCTGGTCCGACCATGCGCGAGCGATCTTCGCTCTCACCGACGACCGCCGGATCGCCAAGATCGACCCCTCCAGCGTGCGGACCACGCTGTCGGCACCATTCCCGGACGTCGGGGAAGACGTCGTCACCAGAGTCACCCAGGCCCTGGTGTATCTACCCCAGCCGAAACTCGGCCAGGTTGCCGTGCTCAACGACGCTGACCTGCGCCAGGTAGGAACGCTGCGGGCCGGACCATCGCCGTCCTACCTCGCCCTGGATTCCGGCTCCGACGACCTGCTCGCCCTGTCCGAGGACCGCTCGACCGTGACCCCGGTCGACCTGCACGACAACACGGTGCTGCCATCCGAGGAGGTGCACGCTGGACTCGACGCCGAGGTCGACGGTGCCAAGCGGGGACGGCGCATCGAATACCACGTGGCTGGCCCCGAGGGCATCACCCACCACAAGGGCAGTCCGGGCATGGTGGCGCAGGAGGGCGCGATCGGCATCAGCGCCGAGACGACCGCCGGTGATCTGACCAAATCCTCGCGCCTCTACGTCGCGGAGAAGGGCACCGACCGCCTGCTCGCCGTGGATGCCAAGCGCACGGAGGACGGCCTGGAGGTGGTGGCCCAAGCCCACCTTGGCGAGCCCGTGCACTACCTCGGGGTGGACGAAATCCGGATCTACGCGGTCACGGAGCACAAGCTGGTGGTGTTGAAGACAAACAGTTTCGAGGGCTACCACGACCAGACGTTCCCGATCGTCACCACGATCGACTTCAGGACGGCACTGCCGAGCAATGCGCTGCGCAACGCACCACTGTCGGGCCTGGCCGTCGGCACCGACCGGATCTACCTCGCCCTCCAGGGACAGCCCTACCTCGTCAGCGTGGCGAAACCGAGCGTCTGACGTGAGCGACGATCCGGCGAGCAGCCGCGTGGTGGGCGCGGACGCTGACCTCGACTTAATGTTCGCTCAGCTCAAGGCGCTGCGTGAACTCGCGGCCGATCCGGACGAAGCGCGGGTCTACGACTTCAGCATCCGGTGGGGGACAATGGTGCACGGCCGCCTGGAGCGGCTGATCTATTACCACAGCCGGGGAGAGCTTGCGTCAGGCGAGAAATTGCGCTACGAGTCGATGCGCTCCGAGCTGCGAGAGGCGCTACCGCTGCTCGAACGATTAGGTCTCGCGCGGCCGAGGGTGGCGTTCGACGACGCCGAGCCGCGACCGTAGGCGAGCAGGACATTCGCGCTGAGGGGTCCACCTCGGCCGTCGAGTCGGTCACAACCGTCTGCCCGGCTGAGGTCACCGTCGACGAGGATGGCGAGTTCACCATCGGATTGCTCGTGGCTGACGTGCAGTACTCGGTGGCCCGCGACGATGAGCGAGGCACCAGCTATGAGCTCCTGCTCTATGACGTCTCCACGGCATCGGCGGCCACAGTGCAGGTCACCACAGAGCACACCGACAACGGCAGATTCCCGGTGCGCCAGCATGGACCCCGCCGACTGTGGGACGAGGTCGAAGCCGCCCACACCTGGTGGATCGAGCATGGCCGCCCGATCCGAACTCGCTACGGACTGACCATTACCCGGGACAGCCAAACCGCATGGCTAGACCACCCCAGCAACACCGTCGCTGTGATCGTTGCCGGCACGTGGTCAAAAAACGTTCCACATTAGGACCTCCGGTGGGTCTATTCGAGAAACGGTCTATTCGAGAAACTTCGACGCGGCCAGTCTGATCCCGGTGTGCGGAGTGGGACACGCCGGATTGGTACAGGTCAGGCCCACCATGTAGGCGTCGGTGTCCTCGCTGACGAACAGGAAACCCAGGTACAAGGCATCGCCGACGAGAAAGTCGTCGCCATCGCAGTGTCGGCAGGTGCCGCGCCTGCGGCGGATCTCCTGAAGGACCTGGTCGCGCTGCTGGTCGGTCAGGACCGTGAGCTCCGGACGGCGGGTGTCGGTGGTAGCCATCAGACGGACACGTCCTTGTCGTAGTACACGTTGTCCTCGCGCCAGCCGCCCATGCCCTCACCGATGCCCTTGTAATCTGAGATGAACTCGATGCGCTCGACCCACTTGGCCATCTTGAAACCCACCTGGTTCTCGATCCGTAGGCGCAGCGGGGCGCCATGTTTGATGGGCAGCGGGCGGCCGTTCATCTCGTAGGCCAGCAGGCACTGCGGGTGGCGCGCCAAGCTCATGTCGAGGATCTCGTAGAACTGTCCAGCCCCTTCCGCGCTCGGCTCGTCCCGGCCGGTGTCCTGCATTGTCAAAAAGCAGATGTAGCGGGCCGGCGGGAGCGGCTTGACCAGCTCGAGCACATGACGGAACGGCACACCGCTCCACTCGCCGATACTCGACCAGCCCTGCACGCAGTTGTGCATCACCCGCTGGGTCTGCTTCCCGGGCAGTGCACGCAACTCCGCCAGGGTGAAGGTCATCGGGTTCTCCACCAGGCCGCCGACCTCCAGCTTCCAGCCGACGAAGTCATGCACCGCCATGACCTTGTAGTCGTCGCTGTCGGGCGGCTTGCCGTTGACCCGATGTTCCGGGGACAGTTGCGACGGCGAGTAGTCCTGTCGCGACGCCATCGGGCGCAGGAACACCAGCCGACCCCGGTTGATGATGAAACCGAGGATCCGCTGCACCGAGCGCGGGCTGCGCAGGCTCCATACCGTGGCAGCAACGTGCACCGTCACGATCGCGGCGATGATGGCCAGCGACGCCACGAGCGCCCAGCCCAGGTGTTGCACGTGACCGAAGATCATCAAAGCGTTAAGCGCGGGCCAGCCCCAGAGGCCGACCATCATCAGGTGCACGGCGATGAAGCCGATGAAGGCGATCAGCCCGAAGAAGTGCAGGCTGCGGGCTCCCTGCCGGCCACCGAAGAGCCGCACGTACCACGGGAAATGCCCCTCGACGGCAGGCGACTGCGCCGCGCCGGTCAGGATCTGGAACGGCGCCAGGAGAAAGATCACCGAACCGTAGGCCAGCTTCTGGATGGCATCCAGCGGCTCACCCGGCAGCAGCGGCGGCAGCTTGAAGCTTAGGTAGGTGAGGATGTCGTTCCACGCTTCCGGGAAGATCATCCACGAATACGGGATGTAACGATGCCACTGCCCGGTCGCGAACAGGAGGATATAGTAGGCGATTCCGGTGAGGAGCCAGCCCATCACCGTGACGAAATGCCAGTGTCGGCCCATTCCGAGCTTCTTGTGGCCAGGCAGCGAGACGATGGAGGAGTAGGACTCTTCCTCATCCAGGGTGTCGAAAAGCTTGTCGGTGGGCATGGTCTTGCGGGTGAACCTGGCCCATTCGGTGCCGGGTTTACTGTCGTTGCGCCAGTAGAGCTTGGGGTGGGTGGCGAGAATCTCTATCCCGCTGCGGATGAGCAGGGTGACGAACAGCACATTGACCCAGTGCTCGATCCGCAACCAGGCCGGGTAATCAAGCTGGACCACGGTTGTTCC
>JAICSB010000776.1 GCA_025937115.1 Pseudonocardiaceae bacterium
GGAACGGCCCCGGCTCCAACGACGCCCACCCTGACACGTCCACGACCGAAGTAGGAGGCTCGTGCGATCCAGAGCACTCGATCTAGTCTCGATACCCCGATTCATCCAAAGGACCGTCGTCCCCACCGCGCTGACGCTCGTGGCGTTGCACTACTGGGGTGCCTCGCACTATGGGATTCGAAGTAGTCGGCGGCCACATGTCGCCCCTCGCGCCCGGATGCCCAACAACGGGCCGGTGCGGCTCTTAAGCAGCAAGCTCGATGACTCCCCTTCCTTACGGTTCCGCAGCCTAGGACGGCTGCTGGAACGAACGCTGTGGGCAACGGCCGGGCTCGCCGTGCTCCTGGTGCCCGTGCTGCTGGGCCTAAGCCGAGCGGACCACTCGTCACCGCTGTCCGAGCTGTCTGTCGGGATGGGGGTTTTCGCCACTTCGCTTCTGGTCTGCGCGGTCATATTGCCTTCGCGGCTGCGTTCGCTGACCCGCAGCTTCGGTATCGACGGGGTACTCGGCATGCACCGCTTCGCCGGATTGCTCATCGCGGCGCTCGTGCTCGCACACATCGTGGTGGTGGTAGCGGTAAACCCCGCCGACCTCGGACTGCTCGACGTCGTCCACGCACCCAATCGCGCCCGAGCGGCCACCGGCGCCACCGTAGCGTTGGGGGCTCTGATCGGGCTCACCCTGCTGCGCAAGCGGCTGCGGCACCGCTACGAGGTGTGGCGCTGGGTGCACGTAGGGCTGGGCGGCTCGGTGCTGGTGCTCACAGCGCTGCATATCTGGTGGCTCAACCACCTCATCCGCGACCGCGCGATGCGCGCCGGGTTCGCCATCCTCGTGCTGGGAGTGCTGGGCGTGCTGGCCTACCGGTGGCTGTGGCGGCCGACCTTCGGGGCCCGCGGCAAGTATGTGGTCCGCGCGATCCGTCCGGAGACCGCCACGGTGAGCACGCTGGTGTTGGAACCTCGCACAAACCCACGCCGGCCGGGTCGCCGCACCTCGGGGTTCGCACCGGGCCAGTTCGCCTGGCTGCGCCTGAGTCCGTCTATCAGGGCTCAGGAGCACCCGTTCACCATCGCCTCCAGCGCTTACCTAAACACACGCAGGGAGTTCACCATTCGCCACAGCGGTGACTTCACCCGCGCACTGCGCCGGCTGCGACCCGGCGATCCGGTGTGGCTTGACGGCCCGCATGGTGCTTTCAGCGTCGACTTCCAACACAGCACCGGCCTGGTGATGATCGCCGGCGGGGTCGGCATCACCCCGATGATCAGCATGCTGCGAACCCTGGTGCACCGACGCGACCGGCGCCCACACCGGCTGGTGACAGTAGCCCGCACCGTCGACGATTTACTGTTTCGCCCCGAGCTCAACGCGCTGACGAAGCGACTGGACCTCACCATCGTCGAACTGCTCCGCCAACCACCCACGGGATGGACCGGCGCCTCCGGCGCCGTCGACAAAGCGCTGCTCACCGCGCTGCTACCCGGCGAGTTCCAGCGCAACCAGCTCGGCTACTACCTCTGCGGACCACCCGCCATGGTCACCGACGTGGTAACCGTGCTCAACGAGCTGGACATCCCA
>JAICSB010000574.1 GCA_025937115.1 Pseudonocardiaceae bacterium
GCACACCCTTCCCACCACTGGCCGCCGCCGCCCCGCAAGCCACACGTCGAGTCGGCCGGTGAGCACCCGAGGTACGCCGTCGGCATATCCGGCGGGGACCAAAGCCAGCGTGGTCTCCCGTTCGGTATGCCAGACGTGTCCATATGAGACGCCCTCGCCCGCCGGAACCCGCTTGGTCATCGCGACCTGCGAACGCAGCGACATCGCCGGTACTAGATGATAACCCACCCCGGGCACCGGGGAGAGCCCGTAGACGGCGATGCCCGGGCGAACCACGTCGTAGTGCAAGTCGGGCCGAGTCAGCGTGGCCGCGGAGTTCGCCAAGTGCCGCAACGGTCGCAAGCCGGCATCCCTCGCCGCCTGGTAGGCCTTGTCGAAGTACCGCACCTGCTGCTCGATGATCGGATGTCCAGGGTCGTCAGCATGCGCGAGATGCGACCAGATCGCGACGACCTCGATGCCGCGGGTAGCCGCCGCGGCGCGGACCAAGCCGGGCCACTCGTCGGGGCCGGCACCGCCGCGGGTCAGCCCGGTATCGACCTTGAGATGCACCCGGGCGGTGCTGCCGGTCGCGGCTGCGGCGGCCGCGACGGTGTCGAGTTGGCCGGTGGAGTAGACGCCGAGCTCGACTCCGGCGATGAGCCCAGCGGCGAGGTCCTCCCCCGGAGCGCGCAGCCAGGCCAGCACAGGTGCGTCGATGCCGCCGTGGCGCAGCGCAAGCGCCTCCTCGACGCTGCACACGCCCAGCGCGCTGGCTCCGGCCTGCAACGCGGCCGCGGCGACGTCGAGCGCACCGTGGCCGTACCCGTCGGCCTTGACCACCACCATGGTGGCGGCGCCGGACGCAGCGGCGCACCCGGCGAGAATCCCGACGTTGTGCCGGATCGCGTCGAGATCGATCACCACCTCAACGCGGGGACGCGCTGCGGGCATCGTCGTCATCCAGACATCCTCCCAGCCCCTATCGGCGCCATTCGGAGCCGGATCGCGGTTTCCAGGTCCTCGTCAATCCCCATCCGGCTCCGAATGGCGCCTACGTCGAGCGGAGAGTACGGATCGCGTCGGTCAGGGCCGCCTGGATCGACGAGGCGGGCGCGGGGGCGCTGGCGGAGCTACCACCGCGAGCGGCGATGGCTGCGGCAAGTTCCTGAGCGTGCGCCGCAGTTGCCGCCGCCGTGGCCGGCTCCAGGCCGGTCGCCAGCAGCGCACCGAGCACGCCGGTGAGGACATCGCCGGAGCCCGCGGTGGCCGGCCAGGACGAGCGGGCCGGATTCACCAGCACCCGACCGTCCGGCGCGGCGATGATGGTGGTGTTGCCCTTCAGCAGCAGCACCGCATCGAACCGCCGGGCGGCGTTTTGGGCAGCCGTCACCCGGTCGGCGCCGAGCGGCTTGCCGGTGAGCCGCTCGAACTCGCGATCGTGCGGAGTGAGGACCAGCGGGGTGCCCGGATCCCGGCTGTCCGCAAGCTCAGGGTGCCGGGCCAGCAAGGTGATCGCATCGGCGTCGGCCACCACCGGCACTCCCACGCCGAGCACGTGGGCCAGCACCTGGCGGCTAGCGGCGCCGGTGCCCAATCCCGGTCCGATGGCCCAGGCCTGCACCTGCCCGGCGTCGGACACCGACCCGGTGGCCACCACCTCCGGCCAGCGCGCTCGTACCGCGTCGGCGGCGGAGCCGGCGAAGCGCACCATGCCCGACGTCGCGAGCACCGCGGCTCCCGCGCAGAGCACCGCCGCCCCGGGGTAGTCCGCCGAACCCGCGGCGATTCCCACGACGCCCTGGCTGTACTTGTCGCTGGTCGGGTTCGGTACCGGCCACAGTGCCCCGATCTCGGCAGCGGTCAGCACCCGCAGGTCGGGCTCCCCCAGCTCGTCGAACAAGCCGATGTCCACCAGGTGCACCGCGCCGCAGCGCCAGGGCGCCAGCACATGCACCGGCTTGCGGGCACCGAAGGTGACCGTCTCGGTGGCGGTGACCGCGGGTCCGTCAGCGGTGCCGGTGTCCGGGTCCACTCCGGACGGCGAGTCCACCGCGATGATCGGCACCCGGACGGCCGTCACCAACCGTGCGGCCGCCGGCCGCAGCGCACCGCGGCCGGACAGGCCCACGATCCCGTCGAGCACGAGGTGAACACGATCTGGCGGCTGGTCGCTGATCCGCCCGCCGGCTCGGCGCAGCGCCGCCAGGCCCTGCGAGTGCACCCGGTCCGGGGACAACAACACGGCTGTCACCACGACGCCGCGGCGGCGCAGGTATGCCCCGGCCCACAACGTGTCACCGCCGTTGTTGCCCGCCCCAACGAGCAACGTAACGTGCCGGCCGGACACCCCCCCGGTCCGCTCGGCCAGCGCCGCCGCCACTCGGGTAGCCAGCCCGAACGCGGCGCGCCGCATCAGCGTGTCGGCTGGCACCCGCGAGAGCAGGGCGTTCTCGGCGGCCCGGACTCGCGCCACCGTCCACGCGCCTCGTGAGTGGCATTGAGTGCTATAACACTGTTTCGCACTCACGAGCTATTCCACGGTGACGGATTTGGCGAGGTTGCGGGGGCGGTCCACGTCGTAGCCGCGTTGCCGGGCGATCTCAGCTGCGAGCACCTGCAGCGGCACGGTGGACACCAGCGGTTGCAAGAGGGTGGGCACCGCGGGCACCTCCAGCAGGTGCGAGGCGTAGGGC
>JAICSB010000302.1 GCA_025937115.1 Pseudonocardiaceae bacterium
ACCAGGCCGTGGTGCTGTGCATGGACGAGAAGAGTCAGATCCAGGCTCTGGACCGCACCCAGCCCTCGCTGCCGATGAAGAGGGGCCGGGCCGGCACGATGACCCATGACTACAAACGCCATGGCACCACCACCCTGTTCGCCGCGCTGAATGTGCTGACCGGAGTGGTGATCGGCCGCTGTCTGCCTCGGCACCGCAATACCGAGTTTTTGAAGTTCCTGCGTATCATCGACCGTGAGGTGCCCAAAGGACTGCAGATCCACCTGATCTGCGACAACTACGGCACCCACAAGCATGCCAACGTCAAGGAATGGCTGGCTAAGCACCCGCGGTTTCACCTGCATTTCACCCCCACCTCATCGTCGTGGCTTAATCTGGTCGAGCGGTGGTTTCGGGACCTGACCGACAAGGCCATCCGGCGGGGCGTGTTCCACAGCGTGAATGACCTCATCACCGCGATCGAGGACTATCTGAAAGCCAACAACGACAACCCGAAGCCATTCATCTGGACCGCGACCGCCGAGCAGATCCTCGCCAAGGTCGCCCGCGGACGCGTCGTCCTCCAGCAAGTGGAAAATCAATAACGAGACACTACACTAGCCACTCTTGGAGGGCCTCAGACAGGGTGCGTGCGCCGTCCTCGTCCAAGAGGATCACACAACCGCCGGTGACGTGGGGATCGAGCTCGATGTCGCCGTTGTGCTTGCTAACGACCAAGTTCGTGAATCCACGCGAGCCGCCGTGCTGTGTACAACTCGCGTGGATAACGCGGCGGCGGCAGCTAACGTTGCGGCCATGATCGTCGGTCACACGCCCACCGTCGCGTCAAACCGGAACAGGTGCCACCCTCTCAGTGTCGGCATAGCTGAGGCGACACCAGGTAGACGACGCGAGGCGACACATGGACAGCGACGGACGGGGACAGTTCGCGGCGGAGCTGCGCCGGTGGCGTGACCGTGCCGGGCTTTCCCTCGGAGAGCTTGCCGGGCGGGCGCACGTCAACCGCGGCTACGTGGGGCACATCGAGCACGGCCAACGTTGGCCGTCCCGTTCGGTGACCACGGCGCTGGATGACGCACTCGACGCCCGGGGGGCGCTGCTGGCCGCCTGGACTGTCGGAGACTGCGCGGCTCCACCGACCGTGGTGGAGACCGGATCGGACGACGAGGTGCTCTCGCTGCCCCTCGCCGCGTGGACTGCGGCCGACGGTGAAGCGCTGGCCGAGCGGCTCGCTGTCGGTAGCGACCGTGCGCTCACCCCGACCGCCGCGCGGCGGCTGGTCCATGAATGGCTGGTGACCGAGACGCCGCAGACCGTGGAGATCACCGTCGGGCGCAGGGTCGGCATGGGCATGGTCGACACGGTCACCCGCCGAGTGGCCCAGCTCCGCAGGGTCGACGACTTCATCGCCGGACGGGAACTGCAGCCACTGGTCGAGCGGGAATTGCGCGCCACCGCCCGACTACTGCGCGAGGCCGCCTACACGGATCGGGTCGGCCGGGCGCTGCTCAGTGCGGTTGCCGAGCTGTGCCAGCTCGCCGGGTGGGTGACCGTGGACGCGGATGCACCCGAACGAGCAGCCCGCCACCTCGCCCTGGGAGTGCACGCTGCGCACGCTGCCGGGGACCGGCCCACCGCGGCCAATCTAATTTCGACACTGGCCTACCAGGTGGCGAACCGCGACGACCCTCACGAGGCCGTGCTGCTCGCCCGCAGCGCTACCGCCGGTGCCCGCGGGCACGCCAGTGCCACCACCCGCGCCTTGCTCGAAGAGCGAGTTGCCTGGGCGCACGCACGGTCCGGCGATAGCCGGCACACCGAGCGCGCACTGTCCGCCGTCGACACCGAGTACAACCGGCGCCGTCCGGCTGACGACCCAGCGTGGGTCTATTGGCTCGACGAGGACGAGATCGCCGTCATGGCAGGCCGCTGCTACGTCGAGCTGGGATGGCCCAGCCGGGCGATCCCGCTGCTCACTGAGGTGTTGGAGCGCTATGACGAGCGCCAGACGCGCGAGTCCGCCCTGTACACGTCGTGGCTCGCTGAGGCACACGTGCAGGTCGGAGAAGTCGAACACGCCGCGACGCTCGCCGCGCGCACGTTAGAGCTGTCCAGCTGGACGAGTTCGTCACGAGGAGACGACCGGGTGACGTTTCTCGCCCAGCGTCTCGCCCCGTACCGCGCTGTCGGTGCCGTGCGCGACTTTCTTGATCACGAGGCGGAGCGAGGCGCGGCAGGGTAGCCAGCGCGGGCCCCACACCTACACGCGAAACGGCAGGGGGTCAGCGCCAGGAACTTCGGCCGCGGTGGTGGTCTTGCCGGGGTGGTGGGTCGGGTGGTCGTGTCGGTAAAAGCCCGGGTGAGTGGGGTTAAGCGCAGCGCTGACCCGACTTACTGCGGTGCCGGAGCGCCGGCGGGCGTGTTCTCCGACTCCGAGCGCGGCGGCCAGGGCCGCATAGAAGTCCGGCCCGCGGGCCTCGGCCCGCACGACTGGGCCGTTACCGGTGCCCGTGATCTCGACCCGCTGGCAGAGTTTGGACTGGACAAGCCCTCTGGGTGGACAAGAACGACGGTGAGTCGGGCTCGTGAGCTGCTCGCCGTCGCTCGGGGGCTTGTTCCCTGTCTCGCGATTGGCCTTCGAACCCCGCGTAGGTCACCGGCGTGATGAACCTCCAGTATGCGGGAGTCGCTGGGCCGGGGACTCTAGCAACGCGGCACGCTGCCGCTCCCTGGCTAGTGAACCCGACCACGCGCCGGACTCGGGCCGGCGACGCCTTGAGCCACCCCTCGTCATGTCGGCGCTGCAGCGCATACTGCATCTCCACACGGAGCTGGCCGGGGCAGCGGTCGTGCGCAGATCGAGCCGTAGTTCGCTCCGCAACCAACGCAGGCCGGCCCGTCCGCCCTGAAAAGGGGGCAACCCGTGACGATCGTGATCGGATTCATCGCGAACCATCAGCCCACGAGTTGACGGGATCCGACCGGGCGTAGGGCAATCTCAGGTGCCGCGACGAGTACCGCGCGGTTCGTATTGTGGTAAGTATCGCCCACCGAGAACGCCCGGCTCCCCAGTCACCGGGCGGTGTCGTGGTTATCGCCAGATCTCCTCTTCCGGCTTGGGTTTGTCGAGTTGGTCTCGAAGCTGTTGTAGGCCTCGCGTTCGAGTGGGGCCGATTGCGCCGAGGGGGATTCCGACGGCTTGAGCGATCTCGGCGTAGGGACGGCTGTTCTCGGCGAACAGTGCTCGCAGTAAGGTGCGTTGGCGGGGTGACAAGTCGTCGACGTGTTTCCATAACCTGCGTGTGCTGTCGGTCTCGATGATGCGCTGTTCAGGTCCCGCTGATGGGTCGGCGACAGCGTCTAAATCCGATTCAAAGAGGTTCGAGATGGGCGCGATATGGCGCAGGATGCGTAGGCATTCACGGCGGGCGGTGGTCGCGAGCCACCCGCCTAGCCGCGCTGGATGCCGCACTTGGTGAGCGTTTTCGGCCAGCCGTAGCCAGGTTGTCTGCACCGCGTCGAGTGTGTCGGCGTCTTGCATCCGAAACGCTCGCACCGTTGCGGACACGAGCGTGCCGTACCGGCGAAAGATTTCTTCCCAGGCTGTTGCGTCTCCGTTGCCGACGCGTGGTAGCAGGTCAGCGATGTTGGTCGTGGCATCGGTGGGGGCATCACTGATGGGGGTACCAGTTGCCATTGGTCTCGCGTTCCTTCTGTGAGCTGTGGGACTGAGCTGGTGTTGAGACGCCGCTCACCAAGGCTGCGGATGACCTTTGGTCCGCAGCCGAGGCGAGACGGTCCAACTAGCTGGGGTAGGTCCTTAAGCGGGACAGGCCGGCTGGCCTCTTCAGGTAGTGATCCGCGCTGAACGAAGTCAGCGCGGATCACCTTCGGCCTGCGGCTCGACACCGCTGCCGCGCCCGTTACCTGCCAACGGCAACGTGTGACTCTCCGGTGGGATGTCCCTGGCTGATCGCGCGAGGATGATTTTTTCTCGCCAGGATCTTGTCTTGCTCCGCTAGGGCCTCCTCTAGCTCGCGGAGTTCTCGTACCCGTTGCGCGACCCGCCGATACTGGTGGTTGACGGCGTGGGTGTGCAGGCCTGATCCGAGCAACGCACCGAGGGCGAACAACAGAACTGCCAACAGGAACATGATGTTGATCATCTTCACCACCTCCTGTCTGAGTGTATACGTATACGTCTACATCTAACAAGTTCGGCGATAGTGGGTTTAGCGCGAGGAGTTAGGTGAGAGCTAGATCATCAGTGCTGGGCGGCTGACGTGGCCCCGGCGCATCGGGCATGACGTCGGTGCGGCGCGCGAGCGGGGTGCAGGCTGAGCGAGGATCGCCGAACCGACGTAGACGTCCACGTAAAACAGCAACGTTGACGTATAGGTTATACAACGCTAAGCTTGGACCACTAGGCAGCATGTGATGGGACGTAACCGGGTGTGTCGATCAGGCGGAGGGGAGATCCGATGGCCAGCGAGTCTTCTCCCATTTGCTTCCGCGTACCAGCGGACGAGCGATCTCTGCTCGAGGTGGTTGCACGGCACCAGGGGCAAACACTCTCCGCCTTCGTGCGGGACGCGGTGACCCGTGTCGCCCAGGGCCTGATCGATGAGTACGGGGCCGAGGCGGTATTTAAGACGTTCGAGACCAGCGAGACCCGACGAGCGGAAGAGACCAGAGCGCGGGTGAACGAGTTCCGCGACCGCCTGCTCTCTCAGCACCGTGGATCATCTGACTGAATCTTGCATGACCCGGAGGCGACA
>JAICSB010000272.1 GCA_025937115.1 Pseudonocardiaceae bacterium
AGACGCCGCGGCTGGCCGCGTGAGGCGATGCGTCCGCACAACCTGCCGCTGGTGATGCTCGGTGCCGGTCTGCT
Source organism: Pseudonocardiaceae bacterium (assembly GCA_025937115.1). Next base: position 75 of record JAICSB010000272.1, read on the forward strand.
GTGGTTCGGGTGGTTCGGCTTCAACGCCGGATCGGCCGTCGCCGCCAACGGCGTCGCAGGCATCACGTTCATCAACACCACGGTGGCCACCTGCGCGGCGATGCTGGGCTGGCTGCTGGTCGAGCGCATCCGGGACGGTCGGCCGACCAGCCTTGGTGCCGCCTCCGGCGTGGTGGCCGGACTGGTCGCCATCACCCCGTCGTGCTCGTCGGTCTCTCCCATGGGGGCGATCGCAGTAGGCGCAATCGCCGGCGCGGTGTGCGCGCTCGCGGTCGGCATCAAGTTCCGGTTCGGTTTCGACGACTCGCTCGACGTGGTCGGCGTGCACCTCATCGGCGGCTTGGCCGGCACTCTGTTGGTAGGTTTCTTCGCCACTACGGCCGCCCCCGCCGGGGTCAACGGCCTGTTCTACGGAGGAGGCACCGACCAGCTCTGGCGCCAGGCGGTGGCCGCCTTTGCTGTGATGATCTACTCGTTCGTCGGAGCTTTGATCATCGCACTGGTGTTGAAGTACACCATCGGTCTGCGGGTGGACCAGGAGGCCGAGCGGACCGGTATCGATGAGACCGAGCACGCTGAGGCCGGCTACGAGCTCAGCGCGATCTTCACCAGCGGGACCGGCTTGTCGAACAGCCGGCCCACTGCCGCGCTCCCTACCAGCAAGGTTCCGGCCTCGGCCGCCAGGAAGGGTGATCAGTGATGAAGCTGGTGACCGCAATCGTCAAGCCGTTCACGCTGGAGGACGTCAAGGCAGCCCTGGAGCAGATCGGGGTACTCGGCATGACGGTCAGTGAGGTGCAGGGCTTCGGCCGGCAGAAGGGGCACACCGAGGTCTACCGGGGTGCGGAGTACTCGGTCGACTTCGTGCCCAAGATCCGGGTGGAGGTCGTGGTAGACGAGGTGCAGGTGGACAAGACCATCGACGCACTGGTCGAGGCGGCTCGAACCGGGAAGATCGGGGACGGGAAGGTCTGGGTCACTCCGGTGGAAACCGTGGTCCGGGTGCGGACCGGCGAGCGCGGTCTGGACGCCCTGTGACGTTCTCCAGCTGTGCCGTTCCACAGCTGTGACGTGCTGATCTCCTGGCGGGGTACCGGTGTGCATCTCACCGGTACCCCGCCAGCGGGTGATCTGCTCGAAACCTGTTTGTAACGTACCAGCGGTCGCCGCGTTACAAGGCTCGCGAACCCTCAATGCGACCGACGTCGCCGGGCGGATGCCAGCACGGACGGCATCAGACCGGCGACCTTTGGCACGGAAGGGCAGCGCGATGAAGCGGCCAGGAGCCCTCTCCCATCCCGGTGGCTCGGACACCCCAGCAGACGATCTCGTCAGGGCCCGCGCTGCACTTCTCGGCGACAATTCCCGGCAGCGCCAGCTCAGCGCACCAGCGCTGCGGGCAGCGCTTGCGGACCTCTACGAGCTGTGGATCACCTCTCGCTGCACGGCGGTGGGCCTCGGTGGCGGCAGCGCATTGATCGCGGTCGGTGCGCTGGGTCGTCGAGAGGTGGTGCCGTACTCGGATCTCGACCTGGTCCTGCTGCATGACGGCAAGCGCGACGTGGCCGAGCTCGCGAACTCGTTGTGGTACCCGCTGTGGGATGCCGGCATCGATCTTGACCACAGCGTGCGAACGGTCGGACAGGCTGTCCAGGTGGCAGCCACCGATCTGCGCGCCGCGCTGGGGTTGCTCGATGCCCGCCTGATCGCGGGGAACGAGGAGTTGTTCACCGCGATGGACACCGCCGTGCGGCGCGCGTGGCGCAGTGGCGTCCGCGGCCGTCTCGACGAGCTCGTTGAGTCAACACGACAGCGCTGGCAGCGCAGTGGTGACATCGCGCACCGGGTTGAACCGGATCTCAAGAACGGCCACGGCGGGTTGCGGGATGTGCAGTTGCTGGATGCGCTGTCCGCTGGCCAACTCGTCGACCGGGCTGGGCCCGACGTGCGGGAAGCGCGCGACCTGCTGCTCGATGTGCGCACCGAGCTGCACCGGTTCGCTGGCCGGGGCCGCGACGTGCTCCGTGCGCAGGAGGCCGACCAGGTCGCCGGGGGGCTGGCGCTCGGGGACCGGTTCGAGCTGGCCAGGTGCCTTTCCGGAGCGGCGCGGACCGTTGTCTATGCAGTGGACGTCGGGTTGCGCGCCGCGCGGGCCGCAGTGCCCGCGCCCCGCGGTCGCGCCCGGCTGCCCGGGTTGCGCAGCCTCACTCGCGGACCGGTACGCCGTCCGTTGGATGAGGGCGTCGTCGAGCACGGTGGCCAGGTGGCGCTGGCCCGCGACGCAAACCCGGCCAGAGACCCGGCGCTGGCTCTGCGGGTCGCGGCGACGGCGGCCCGAACCGGGATGCCGGTCGCTACCGGCACGTTGGCCACCCTGGCTGAGACCGCGCCGGAGCTGCGCCGACCATGGCCGCGGCCAGCGCTGGAGGAACTACTGTCGCTGCTCGGCGCCGGCCCGGCGGCGGTGGATGTCATCGAGGCGATGGACCGCACCGGGCTGTGGGGACGACTATTCCCGGAATGGGGTGCGGTCCGTGACCTACCACCGCGGGATCGGGCCCACATCTGGACCGTGGACCGGCATCTGGTGGAGGCCGCGACGCAGGCGGCTCGGCTGACCACCACGGTCGCCCGCCCGGACCTGCTGTTGCTCGGCGCGCTGCTGCACGACCTGGGCAAGGGTCGCGGCGGCGATCACAGCGTCGTCGGCGCCGCTCTTGCCGAGCAGATCGGGCACCGGCTCGGGCTGTGGCCCTCGGACGTCGAAACGCTCTGCGCGATGGTGCGCCATCATCTGCTGCTACCCCACACCGCGACCCGCCGAGACCTCGACGATCCCACCACCGCGCAGCGGGTGGTCGACGCCCTCGGTGGTGACCCGACGCTGTTGGAGCTGCTGGTCGCGCTGGCCGAGGCGGACAGCTTGGCCACCGGGCCTGGCATCTGGACCGAATGGCGCGCCGGCCTGATCTCCGACCTCGCCGAGCGCTGCCGTGCGGTGTTGGCCGGCCGACCGCTACCGGTTCCGGAGCCGCTCACCGAGGAGCACCGTGCGCTGGCGCTGCAGTTTGTCAGGTCCGGCGCGTTGCACGTCACTGCAAGCGGCGCTATCGGGCCGGATGCGATGACCACCATCACGATGGTGGCGCCTGGCCGGCCGGGGGTGCTCGCCCTGGCAGCCGGGGTACTCGCGCTGCACTCGCTGCGGGTGCACTCGGCGGACATCCGGGTCGTGGAGCTGCCCGGCGGTTGCGCGGCGGTGCAGAGCTTCACCGTCTCGCCGCGTTTCGGTCGGCCGCCGGACGTCGCGCTGCTACGCCAGGATCTGGGGCGGGCATTGGACGGCTCACTGCAACTGGCGGATGCGCTGGTGGCCAAGGAACGCGACTACGGCGAGATCCCAGCGTCCGCGTCCGACATCGAGACCAAGGTGCTGTGGTTTGACGACGAGGCCACCGGCGCGGTGGTCCTCGAGCTGCGCACTACCGACCGGATCGGTTTGCTGCACCGGGTAGCCGCGGCGGTGGAGTGCAATTCGGTCACCATCCGGTGGGCGCGGGTCGTCACCATGGGCGGCTCGGCGGTGGACTCGTTCTGCCTGACTGTCCCCGGTGGTCATAGTGCTCCCGATGGTCACACCGCACTGCAGCCCGAGGTACGCGACCGGATCGAACGCACGGTGCTCAGCGCGGCCCGGTAAGTACCGGGGCTACCATCCGGCGACATGCACGGAACCCGGGACGAGGCCGTTCCCTTACCCCCGCCCTTCGAGATCGTGTTGCGTGGATTTCACCGTCAGCAGGTTATAGACCACGTCACCGCTCTCAAAGCTCGCGTTGCCACCATCGGAACCGAACGCGACGTTGCGCTGCAGCGGGCCGGCGACCTCAACGACCAAGTAGAAACGTTGCAGCGGGAAGCGGCGGAGGCGACCAGGCAGCTGGATCGGTTGCGGAAGGAAGCCTCGGCGACGGCCGCTGAGCTGGATCGCCTGCAGCGGTCCCCGTTGACCGGCGCGACCGGGCGGATCCAGCGGATGCTGCAGATAGCCGAGGACGAGGCAGCCGAGCTGACGGCTGCCACCGAGCAGCAGACCACCTCGCTGCGGGAGAGCACCCGGGCCGAGGCCGATCGGCTGCTGACCGAAGCCAGACAGCGATGCGAGCGCCTAGAGGCGGAATCCAACGCCCGGCGTCAGGCCGTGGAAGCTGAATCCGCAGCTCGACACCAGCGGGCGGAGGAGCAGGCCGAGCGCGATATCGCCAGGCGCGAGGCCGAGACCGACGCCTGGATCCGCGATTATCAGACCCACAGCGTCGCCGCGCTGCATCTGATCATGCGGATGGCGGGCGAGCGGCTGAGCAATCGGGTGCTGAAGGTCACCCGGCAGGTGGCCGCGGCCAGGCAGCTGCGGTCCGAGGTCACCGGTCAGCTGTCCGAGGTGCACCGCCTGCTGGTCGGCGCGCTCGGCGTGGCCGATCAGCTCACCCCCGCTGAGCAGGCCGGGCTAGCGGAGCAGGTCGGGCTAGAGGCTGAACTGGCTGAGCAGGCGGAACTGGCTGCGCAGGTTGGGCTAGCCGAGCTGGCCGGGCAGACCAATGGCGCCAAGCCCCCGGCTGCCGCACCCACGCTGGAGCATCGGCCTGAGCAGTCAGATCAGGCCACGGCCAGATTCGGGTTGCATCCGTAGTCAAGTAGTCCTACCTAGTCGGGTTGCGGGTATTCACGCTCCCCGGCGCGGGCTGGTTTCGGCAGGCTGGTCGGGTGGCTCGGCGCGGAGGTCGGGCGGACGCCAGGTTGCTGCCCCGGCCGGAGACTCGGGCGGCAGCCATGTGTGTGCCGACCGCAGGAGCCCATCCCGGACCGCCGGCGCAACCCAGGGTGGGGCCTGGGCCGCCGGTGGTTGCGGCTAGCGGACGTCGGGCCAGGTCCGGCCAGATGCTCGACGCGGCTACGCTGGCGTTGAAGCAGTCAGACTCCGGGGCCACCACCCCGCCGGATCCCAAGGGAGTGCGACGGGCGTGTTCGACACCCTCTCCGACCGGCTCACGTCAGCGTTGGCCGGTCTGCGCGGCAAGGGCAGGCTTTCCGATGCCGACATCGATGCCACCGCCCGCGAGATCCGCATCGCGCTGCTGGAGGCTGACGTCGCGCTGCCGGTG
>JAICSB010000334.1 GCA_025937115.1 Pseudonocardiaceae bacterium
ATCGCCCGGCGGGTGGCCCCGATCGCTTTGCGGATACCGATCTCGCGGGTTCGCTCGGTAACCGAAACCAGCATGATGTTCAAGACGCCGATGGCGCCGACAAAAAGCGAGATCGCTGCGACGGAAGCTGTAAACAGGGTGAGGAGCGCGAGGACCTGGTTGAATGTGTCCAGCCGGCTGCGCAGCGACTGGACCTCGAAGTCCCGCTTTGCGGGGTCTTGGATTCGGTGCCGGTCACTGAGAGTGCGGATCACGTCCTGCTCGGCAGCGGGCACGGCGGCCGCTTGGGTGGCTTGCACGATGATCTGGTTGAGCTTGTCGCCGCCGCCGAAGACGTAGCGGCGCGCGGTGTCCAGCGGCATGACCACATCGTTGTCACCCGGCTCCCCGACCGACTGCATCACGCCGATGACCCTGAATGTCTGGTGGTTGACCCGCACCGTCTGACTTAGCGCGCCTCCGGCGTCACCGAACAGAGTGCTCGCGACGGTAGGTCCAATGACCACCACCCTGGCGATGGAACGGACCTGGGCCGCATCGAAGAACGACCCCACCTGAAGATCCCGGTTGCTCACCGCCAGCCATTGATCCGTGGAACCGATCACAGCCGCGCGGAACTGGGTGGTCTGAGTCTCGGCCAGGGCTTGACCAGTAGCGGCTGGGATGACGGCGGCGGCGTCGGGTACTTGCTTCTGCAGCGCCGTGACGTCGTCGTCGATCAAGTCCTTGGGTGGGCCGCCGCCGGGGACGTTGCCGGTCGAGGGCACGATGGTGATCAGGTTGGCCAGCGGTTGGACCTTTGCGTTGACCGAGGACTGCACCCCATTTCCGATGGCGACCAGAAAAATCACCGCCGCGACTCCGATGATGATGCCGAGCATCGTCAGCACGGAGCGTAGCCGGTGGGCGCGCAATCCGCGCAGCGCTATCCGGACCGCCTCTCGCAAACTCATTCTCCAAGACGTAACCCGCTATCGACGTCGCGCACAAGGGGATTACTGCAGACGCCAGCGCTATCGTGACGCTTGGCACGTCGCAGCCGCGAAGAGCAGACTGCACGCATGCCTGCCGCCGGGTTATGGCACTGGCTGCCGGCCATGACTGTCACGGTCTGCTGGGCGTTGTTCGCGCTGGTCTGGCTGGCCGGGGCGATCTACAACTCTCGTCGAGCACCGGTCGTGCGGGAACGGTCGGTTTCGGTGTCGCCGTGGTTCATCGGACCCGCCGCCGTCCTGGTGCTCGGCTGGCTCGTGCCCGTGCGGTGGTGGCGTTCGATCACGGTGGACGCCAGGTGGCTCGTTGTGCTCGGTATTGCAGTGCTGGTCGTCTCCACCGCCTTCACCCTGTGGGCCCGGCGGGCACTCGGCACGATGTGGACATCGTCCGCCGTGGTCAAGCACGATCATGCGCTACGCACTGATGGGCCATACGGCATCACCCGGCACCCGATCTACACTGGCCTGCTCGTCATGCTGACAGGCACCGCTGCGATCGATGGGCTGGGCCGATGGGTGGCTTTCGTCGGATTGGGCGTGCTACTGGTCGGGTTGAAGATCCGCACCGAGGAACGGTTACTCGACCGCACCCTCGGCGGTGCCTATGACCAGTACCGCCAGCGGGTACCGCTGATCGTCCCTGGGTTGCGCCCGGTCAGGAGGTAGCCGGACGGCGGGTCACCAGGCAGCGCCTGCACGCCCATTGTGTACCCTCATCCCGCTCCCGCGACTCACGTGCAACCGGTGTGCCGGCCTGCCGGACGCTGAGAGTGACAGGTCTGAAGCCAGCGTCATACAGGAGGAAAAGCTCGCATGCACCACCGCATCGTGAAACGCCCCCGCCGCGTGGTCCGCACTGTTGTGACGAGCGCAGCCACGGCGTTGGCCACTGTCACGGCGGTGGTGTCGGTCGCTGTCATGATTCCCGGTACCGCCGCAGCCGCCGGGCCGGTCTGGGCACCCGCAGCGCAGGCGACCATCCATCCCGGGGTGAACACCATCACCGGGCAAGGTGAGTGCACCGCCAACTTCATCTTCTACAACGCCACCGATGAGTTCATCGGACAGGCCGCGCACTGCGCCGGCACCGGCGCTCCGACCGAGACCAGCGGCTGCACCTCGGCGACCATGCCACTGGGCACCCCGGTCAAAATCGCCGGCGCCAGCAAGCCGGGCACGCTGGTATACAGCTCGTGGATCACCATGGCCAAAAACGGTGAGAAGGATGCCAATACCTGCGACTTCAACGACCTGGCGCTCGTCAAGATCGACCCAGCCGATCGGGGCAAAGTCAACCCGAGCGTGCCGTTCTTCGGTGGACCGACCGGTATCTCCACCACTGCTACCGCCGTCGGTGATCGGATTCTGACCTACGGTAACTCTCCGCTACGGGCCGGGGTCTCCGCGCTGTCCCCGAAGGTGGGATTCAGTCTGGGCGACGAGGGCGGTGGCTGGTCACACACCTGCTACACACTCACGCCCGGCGTCCCCGGCGATTCGGGGAGTGCCGTGCTGACCAACGATGGCAAGGCACTGGGTGTGCTGACGTCGCTGGCGTTGGCGCCACTGGCCGGCAGCAATGGCGTTGGGGACATGTCCCGAGAGCTGAGTTACCTCAACGCGCACGGCGGCCTGGGCACTATCGCGCTCGCGCTCGGTACCGAGGCATTCCACAGTCCCGCGCCGTAGCCCAGGGAGCTTGCGCCCGCCCACTGCGCTGGGCTTCCCGAACTCCACAGCAAAGCTCTCGCAAGCCGGCCGAACAGCTCCCTGGTTCAGTTCGGGAGGCTGAGAGCTGTAGCAGGTCTGTCGATCCGCTGTTCCACTCACGAACCGTGACTTCGCTCAACGACCAAGCGTATCGCGTCGTTCAGCCGGCTCAGCGTGATCAAATGCGTACACTTGTCGCGATGAAACGAAGCAGCGCGGTCCGGCACCTGGCCGAGCTGGCCGAGGCTGCCAGCGAGGGTCTCCGGTTCCGGGACGGGCCAACTGGGTGGCCGTTGGAGTCGATATGGGTTACCGGGGAGCTGCTCAGCAGCGTTGACACCGTCGAGGACGCCACGGTGGTGCTGCTGCTCGATCTCCCGGCCGACGAGCTGCCCTCGATTGCCCTGCATCCCACGGCCGAGTGGGTTTCGGAACGGTTGCGGCTCGGCAAGCGTCCCGTGCTGTGGTGGTACCGCCCGCAGACCTGGCCGGCTTGGAACGCGAGGCACCGGCGCGTGGTTCGCTTTTGGTCGGACCGCGACGGTGCCGACAACGGAGTCCTCGACGCGCTGCGTGAGCGGCGCAGCCTGCCTGTGATAGAGCCACCGCCCGAGGACTGGCGCGCCCAGCTGCATGAGGAACGCACAATCGCCCGGCGGCACCTGGCGACTGTGCTCGATCATTACCACGACCGGGGCTGGCGTCGCGCGCACGAAGGCTTCGGCCTCTATCCCGAAGATCACCTTTGGCGCGCGGCACAGGGACTTCGCGAGATCGAGGACGCACTGCGCGAATAAACGGTCGGTACGCCGCTGTATATGGTGATCGTGCTCATCGCTCTTCATCAGAGCGGCTGCGGCCGCGCGGTCCGCACATCGATACCGTTGCGCTCGCACTGGGCTCTGACGCCGCTCGCCCGGGCCCAATTACCCCGACATGGAGACATATCGGGGTAAAACGACCTCCGTTTACCCCGATATGTCTCCATGTCGGGAGGAGCTGAAGTTATGGTGCGGCTGCGCTGACTAAGCTTGCCAGTGCGCCGGCTCCGGCGGTGACCACGGCGGGGACCGTGGAGTACGAGTCTGCTGGTGCGGACGCCAGCACCACCACCACGTAACGCAGATCCGTCCCGACCAGGCCGGTGCTGTCCATCACCGCTTCGGAGCCGCTGGTGCCCCAGCCCTGTTTGATCGCCCAGTCGGTGTGCGGCATCCCGTCCGGAATGCCGAAGTACTGGTTGAAGCCGTCCGCGGCAATCCTCGGGGCGTCGGCGAGCGCACCGAGCAACAGATCCCGGTCGGCGCCGGGTACCTGCTCGGTGATGTAGCGATACACCGTGACCATGTCCTGTGGCGTGATCAGCGTGTCACCCCACTCGCCGGGATCGTCCGGCGGCTGGGTGCCGGTGAGCCCGAGCTGGCCGACCATTCTGGTCACGATGGCGGGGCCACCGCCGGCAGTCCAGAGACGATTTGCGATCTCGTCATCGCTGTCCGCGAGCATCTGGTGTATTTCCTGTTGTGTCGCGCCGTCCGGGGTTTCGTAGTTATTTCGAGCCAATGCGTCAAGGGCGATCAGCAACTTGACCACCGACATGGCGGCGAATTGCTGCCCGGCGTTGTGACTGGTGAGCACCGCGCCGGTCTTTAGGTCGAAGACCTCGAATCCGTCCTGGGCGTCCGGTAGTACTGCGTGCATCGCCTGCTGAGCCGTCGTCGCTGCGGTGCTGGCTTGGTCAACTG
>JAICSB010000785.1 GCA_025937115.1 Pseudonocardiaceae bacterium
ATCGCACCATCGACCCCGCCGCCGCCGAGCAGCGAGCTGTTGGCGGCATTCACCACTGCGTCGACGTGCTGTTCGGTGATATCTCCCTGCACCAGGGTGATCTGCACAGCCATTACGTCAAGGTAGCGAGCGGCTGGTGTGGCAGACTCCCCGCACCTGCGCGCATACCGGGGCTCACGAGGAACACGATGAGGGGATCGCCTTGCGCGGCATCACAGTTGAGCTCAGCCACGAGGAGTACCGCACCGCCTGGCAAGTTCTGGATCTGGGCACCCGGCACTGGAACCTGGACCTGCCCGGCATCCCGGAGCTGACCGACCAGGAACGCCGGGCCCAGACCGCAAGCACGCTGGAGGATTTGCGGGCCCGTGGGCTGGCCAATCGGCGCGGGATGGTCGCGGAGCTGGAGGACTCACTGCGGCTGGTTGCCAGCCCGGTCTGCGAAATCAACGGCTGGGTCCAGACCGGCGGCACTGCGGTGCGGTTGCTCGCCGGTTCACGCGGTGAATGGACAGTGCTGGCGATGCTCGATGAGCATCGACTGCTGGTGCGCACCGGTCCCGCCAGCGAGCTGTGCACGGCAGTCGCCCGGCAACTACCGGATCGTCCCGCCGGGCCGGGATCGTCGGTGTCGGTGCCGTCCGCGCTGTTGGCCGAACCCGACAGCGGCGGCAAACCCGGGCTCACCGGGCAGCAGTTGGAAAACCGGTTGACCCGCGGCGGGGTGAAACCCGACGACGCCCGGTCGGTCGCGGCGATGCTGCGCGGCCCCAAACCCAGCGCGGGAAAGTTCGGCGCCGCCCGCCGCGATCGCAACGGCAAGCGCCACCCCGCCGGCGCCGCACTGGTCTACCTCGCCACCGAGCGCGGCGGATACACCCTGCAACCGCTGCGCGGACCCGACGGAACAGCCTGGACCACCCTGGCTCCCGCAACCCTCACCCAACTCGCGCAACGCATCGACCAACTCCTGGACCGCATCCGCATCGGATGACAGGACCATCGCGTTTTCACGCCCCTGGGCTGGCGACCGGCAGCCCGAGCGCCTCGGCGGCACCAAGCAGCCGTTTGTCGTAGCTGACGAACGACGCCAGTTGACCGCCGAACACGGCGTGCGCGGTGGCGAGGTGGATTGCGGCCAGCGAAGGTAGATCGGGGGCTGAGTAGCCGGCCGCCGTCGTGCGGACCAGCTCATCGATGTCGTACCGGGCGATGCGCTCAAATAATGCCGGAACGAATGACACGAGATCAGGCTCGGTGCGGCGTAGCGCACGGGGTAGCTCGACCTCGGCGAGGACGGAGGTCACCGGCGTGCTGGTGGCTCGGGCGTCGAGCCAGTCTGCCAGGGCGTCACTCTCTGGCTCGCGGCGGATCAGCTTCACCAGAGCTGCAGTGTCGAGATAGATAATCAGTAGCGTTGCTCGTCCCGCATATCGCGGATCAGCTCGCCGGCCTCACGATCGGTCCTGATCGGGCCAGTGGGTCGCGGCACGGGGCCCCGGGCACTAGCGGGCCGCAGTTTGCCG
>JAICSB010000754.1 GCA_025937115.1 Pseudonocardiaceae bacterium
ATGTACGCCGATCATCACCACGACGGTCGGCTAGCTTGCTGGTGCGCAGCTCCTGTCGGCACCCAGAGGAACTGGTGGCTGCGGACCCCGATCGGTTCTTCGTGCCTCCCTACGTCGGTGGCCGGGGTTGGGTGGGCGTCCGCCTCGACGCACCCGTGGACTGGGTCGAGATCGCCGAGATCGTTCTTGATGCCTATCGCACTGTCGCGCCGAAGAAGTTTCTCGCAGAACTCGACGGGTAAGAGGTAGGCCAGTTACCATGCGCCGTCCGCTAGCCGATCTCTCTATCTGATGGCTCGAAGCGACGCCCTGGGTCGTGCGTTCGCTGCTGGCGATCTCGCCTGGACTCGTCCCGCAGTCAAGGTGCCGCGATTACCCGGCGATGATGACCCCGACGCCGATCGTTTCGTAGGTGGTCTTCGCGCGGGCATCGCGGGTGGCCAGGTCCGCGCCATGCTCCGCTGCCGCTAGCGCCACGAGCGCGTCGTACACCGCGCCCCCCGCTATTCCCAGCTCGCTCAGCATGTCCGGAAGACGCTCAGCCATCTCGGTTCCGAGCAGCAGAGGCGCAGCAAATCGTTCAGTGAGCAGTCGGGCGGCGTCTGCCGGTGCCACCCTGAGGTCACCGGGCAGGCGGGTGAGTACCGAGTAGGTCTCGACCACTGCGTGACCGCTGAGTGCGACCTTTCGGCCGTCCCACCAGCGGACGACAGCAGTATGTGCCCGATGTGTCTGCACCAGCAGCGGTATCGCAACGCTGGTGTCCAGGGCGATGGGCGTACTCACCGACGTCCGGTGTCGATGAGGCCGAAGACCACGTCGTCATCGATCGTCGTGTCCCCGGTGGCGACCAGCACACCGGACTCCTCGACCAACCGAGCTGTCCGCCCGGTGGGGACCAACTGAAGCCCAGCACCGTAGCGGGAGATGTCCACAGTGGACCCTGCCCGAAGGCCGAGCGCGTCACGCAGCGGCTTCGGCACAACAATCCGTCCGACCGAGTCGATGGTGGCCTCCATTGGGAAAAGAATACCAGCGATCTCCCAATACGCCGGTCCGGGTTGTAACCTTGCCCGTTTGACCACTCCGCGATAGCGAGCTGGTCGACCCACACGCTGCCGCGCGACCCGGGTACCGCGGGAGCTTATGAACGTGGGCCGCACTTCGGGTAGGCCGAACAGTAGCGGTGCTTGGGCTGGGACTGTTCGTGCTGGCGTCGGTGGGTTGTGGGCTGGCGCCGAGCACGGTCGTGCTGGTGATCGCCCGGTTGGTGCAGGTCCCATCTTGGGTGGGGTACTCGTCACCGCAGCCAGTTGGCGGCTGGTGTTCTTCGTCAACGTTCCCGATCGGGTTGCTCGCCATGGTCTTGACCGCCCTGCAGGTACCTGCGCCCGACCCGCGGCCCGTGGACTGGACCCGGCGCGCAGGTCGTCGGGGTGCTCGCCTTGGCGGCGTTGACCCTGGCGTTGATCGAGGGCGGCCATGTCGGGTTGCGCCCGCTAGTGATCGTCGCCGGTGTGGTGTTCGTCGCCGCGGTCGCCGACTTCGTGGTAATCGAACGCCGGGTGCCGGCCCCGATGCTGCCGCTCGGCCTGTTCGGCAACGCGACGTTCTCCGCCGGCAACGCCGTCGGCCTGCTGATCAACCTCGGCTTCTACGGCGAACTGTTCGTGATCAACCTGTA
>JAICSB010000711.1 GCA_025937115.1 Pseudonocardiaceae bacterium
GGATCTGCTCGCCTCGATGGCCCTGGTCCCGTTCGCGGTCGGGCTGGTCCAGCAGCGCACCATCACGCTGTTCAGCGAGCCGGTGACCATCGACGGCACCCGCCCGGTGCTGCTGTGTGCCGGTCTGCTGGCGGCGATGGTCGGCATGGTCGCGCACCGCCAGATGGACGACCGGCACGACGGATCCTTGCTGGCGGACCTGCGGGCCGGGGTCCGGGGACGTTTGCCCGCCAGCCCTCCGCCGGCCCGGGCGACTCCACCGGCCCGGGCGACTCCACCGGCCCCGGCGGAGCCGGAATGAGCGTGTGGGCCGACCTGGTCGGGCAGGAGCCGGCGGTGGCCACCCTGGTCGAAGCCGCCGGACCGGCTGGGGCGATGACCCACGCCTGGTTGTTCACCGGCCCACCCGGCAGTGGTCGTTCGGTTGCGGCCCGGGCCTTCGCCGCTGCGCTGCAGTGCACCTCGGTCGGCGAACCAGGCTGTGGCAGCTGCCCGGGTTGCCGCGCCACGCTGGCGGGCAACCACCCAGACGTCCGGCAGGTGATTCCCGAAGGCCTGTCCATCTCGGTGGCGGACATGCGCGCGCTGGTCGTCGGGGCGTCGCGGCGGCCGTCGGCGGGCCGGTGGCAGGTGCTGCTCATCGAAGACGCCGACCGGCTCACCGAGGGCGCGGCCAACGCGTTGCTCAAGGCCGTGGAGGAGCCGCCGCCGCGGACGGTGTTCCTGCTCTGCGCGCCGTCGGATCACCCCGACGACATCGCGGTGACGCTGCGCTCACGCTGCCGATCGGTGGGGTTGCGGACCCCGCCCGCCTCGGCCATCGCCGGCGTGCTGGTGGCGCGTGATGGGCTCGACGCCGAGACCGCTCGGTGGGCCGCCTCGGTATGCGGGGGCCACGTCGGCCGGGCCCGCCGGTTGGCCACCGATCCGCAGGCCCGGGCCCGCCGGGAGGCGGTGCTGCGGGTTCCGACTGCGCTGAGCTCCTTCGCAGACGTGTTCACGCTGGCCGATGAGCTGGTCGGAGCAGCCGAGTCGGAGGCCAGCGGTCTGACCACGGTGCGTAATGCGGCCGAGACCGAGGAACTGGAGACTGCGCTGGGGGCCGGCGGAACCGGGAAAGGCGCCGCGGCGGCCACTCGCGGCGCCAAGGGCGCGATCCGCGAGCTGGAACGCCGGCAGAAGTCCCGGGCCACCCGCACCCAGCGCGACGCGCTGGACCGCGCACTGGTCGACCTGGCCGGCTTCTACCGAGACACCCTGGTCGCCAGCTGGGGCGCCGCGGTGCCCTTGACCCATCCCGACCGCGCGGCCGACGTCACCACCGTCGCCGGGCGCTCGACGCCGGAGGCGTTGCTCCGGAAACTGGAAGCAGTGCTCGGCTGCCGCGAGGCGCTGGAGCTCAACGTCAAACCGCGGATCGCCGTCGAAGCCCTGACCAGCGCCTTGCACAGCGCCTCGTAACTACTCTGGGCCCCCCGAACTCCACAGCAGCGCTGTTCGGCCAACGTGGGACAGCGCTGCTGTAGAGCTCGGGAACCATAGGGTTGATCAATTTGAAGATCCATCACGGTAGGTCGACAACAGGTGAGGCACGAGCGATCGGTACACTGGTCGGCGCTGCCCGGGCAGCGGTGCCGCCTTAGCTCAGTCGGCCAGAGCAGCTCACTCGTAATGAGCAGGTCAAGGGTTCGATTCCCTTAGGCGGCTCCACCCCTGACCAGCGCGAATGCGTTCGTCAGGTATGTGCCGACCATTACCAACTGCCGCTTTTGTCACATCCGTCGCTGTGGAGGACTGCATTTCGCACCACGTTTGATCGTGCTTGCGAATGTTGCGCCAGTTGGTTTAGCGCTCGGACCAGGAGCGGCGAACTGGATCTCAGGTCCCGGCAGCGGCCATGGTCAGAGCTGGGTCA
>JAICSB010000592.1 GCA_025937115.1 Pseudonocardiaceae bacterium
GCCTCGCCGGGCGCGGCCGACTCGCTGGTGGCTGGTGCGGAAGCTTGACTCCCGGTGGCCGGCTGCTGCGAACTGCTACATGCGCCGACCACGGCAGTCAGAACCGCCAAAGCACCGACCGCGGCCAGTCGCTGAATCTTCCTCACTCGTTTTCAACTCCTCATCGGGCTGCCCGGCCGATCCGGGCCTGTCAGGTATTACTTCGGTAACCCGGAGCGGTTGGTTCACGGCTCACAGATTACGAATAGGACACATTGCTGCTGTAAGCAGGCCGTCCTTATTGGACGGTGCTCATTGGACCGTGAACTGTACCGAATGCCATCCGGTCGCACCGTCGGGGATGGGTGCGGCTCGGTCTGCGGTCTGGGTGTATCCGGTCTTGTCCGTCGCGCGCACCTCGGCGACGTGGGCACCGGGTTGCCACCGGCCCCGCAGCCGGAACATCCGCCACGTGTCGACGTTGACCTCGGTGGACAGCTCAGCGGGGAGCCACTGTCCGTGGTCGAGGCGTACCTCCACCTTCTCGATGCCTCTGGTCTGCGCCCAGGCCACCCCGGTGATCGGTGTGGTGGGGCTCACGCGTTCGAACGGCCCAGGGCTGTCGATCCGGGACATCGTCTTGATCGGTGCCCGCTGCGCCCAGCCGCGCTGCAGCCAGTAGGCCCGCTTCGCGTCGAAGGTGGTGAGTTCCATATCGGTGATCCACTTGGTGCCGGAGACGAACCCGTACAGCCCAGGGACGAGCAGGCGGACCGGGAAACCGTGCTCGATCGGCAACGGCTCGCCGTTCATCCCGATCACCAGCATGGCCTGCCTGGTTGGGTCGAGCAGCGTCGTGGTCGGGGTGCCGCAGGTCCATCCATCGACGCTGGTGGTGTACACCTGATCGGCGCCCCGAGCCACGCCGGCCTCTTTGAGGATGTCGGCCACGAGCACGCCGGTGAAATTGGCGGTGGAGATGTAGGGGCCGCCTACCTCGTTGGACACACAGGTCATCGTCACCGGACGCTCGACCAACGGGCGCGAGATCAACTCAGACCAGTTGACGGTGATTTCTCTGCCAACCATCCCATGAATGCGCAGCCGCCAGTCCGCAGTGCGCAGCTGGGGCAGCGTGAGGTTGACGTCTACTCGGTAGAAATCGGGGTTGCGCGTGATGAAGGTCGGGGAGCCGTCGGCGGCGAAATCAGCCCCCGGTGGGATCGGCGGCGCGGGCACCCTGGGCACGATCCGGCCGATCGCCTTGCGAGAGGCCTCGAGACCACTACGTCCGACCAGCAGCTGACCACCGGCTGCGGCGATCCCAGCTCCCGCGGCGACCGCCACCGAACCGGCGAGCAGCGTCCGGCGAGGCACTCCCGTCACCCCACCGGCCGCCGTGGGTTGACTGAGCCCAGCCAGGCGGTGCAGGAAGGCGAAGACACCCGCGCTGACGGTCAGCGCGGCCAACGGCGCGAACACGTCAAGCGAACCCGCGGTGGGACGCGACAGCACCGCGACACTGGCAACCACGCCGAGCACCACGATCAGCACCAGCCCGGGTGTTCGGGAGCGCCGCGAGATCAGCCCGGCGACCACTCCCACCAACCCGATCACCACGGCCATGCCCGAGAGCAGAACCACTTTGTCGTAGCTACCGAACGTCCGGACCGCGAAATCCTTGAGCCACAGCGGGGTCAGGTCGATCGCGCTGGCGCCCACCGCGAGGAACGGCGAGGCAGTCGGCGAGATAAAGCCGCCCACCAGGTGCCCGGTCGCCAACCCCGCAACCATCGACAGCAGTCCAACCAGGCCCGCCACCGGGGCGGACAGTCGAGATGACGGATGCGGAGCCGCCGCGATGGGAGACGACTGTGTCGTAGTCATGTCCGCCAGTTCGCGCGTGCCGGGGTGAGAGGTTCAACCAGAAATCAGATTGTAATGGTGCTTACCCGGTGAGCGCGGCGCGTAGCCGCGGCTCCTCCACCGACCAGAAGCCGTGTTCCCGACCGTCGATGAGGATCACCGGAACCCGGTCGCCGTACTCGGCTCGCAGTTCTGGATCCGCATCCACGTCGCTGGTGTGCCATGCGACGTCCAGTTCGGCGCAGATCCGGGCGATGTCCGCTTGGGCCGCTGCGCACGCATGGCACTGCGCGCGCACCAGCAACGTCACCTCGTGCTTCATCAAAGTCAGCTCCACGCGGCAGTTGTCATGCCTGGTTTGGTCCGTTCTGTCCGCGCACCGCAGTTCGCTTCTAGCAGACCTACTGCCCGAAGCCTAGGAGGTGCAGCGCGTAGCGTGTCGCCGTCGTATGCTTCCGCACGCCTTGAGGCGACCCGTTTAGGCGACCGTTGACGCGAACGGTCGGCACGAGCGAACTGAGGAGTGGCTCATGCCGCAACCGAGATGGTCCTCGGAATCCCAGGACCGATCCGCAGCAGCGCGTGCGGAGGGTCCCCAACCCCAGCTGCGCCGGTTACGCCGACGCCTGATCGCGTGAAGTTCGCCCGCCCCGCCACCCAGCCGGTCCCCGATCCGCGCGCGCCCCATCCGGACAAGTCCGAGTCGGCCTCACCGGACCCGGGCTCACC
>JAICSB010000698.1 GCA_025937115.1 Pseudonocardiaceae bacterium
GGTTTCCGGCAGCCCGTAGCGGTTCGCGAGCTCGGCGGGGCCGATCACTTCGGCTTTGGCCAGCCCCCGCCCGACGTAAATCACCCGTACCTTCGTCGGCTCGGCACGCACCACCTGAAATAGGTCCCGGTCGCCGCTGACGACCTCGACGGGGTCGCGGCGCTCGGCTGCGGCCAGCGCGCCGATCACGTCATCGGCCTCGTATCCCTCGGCGCCCGCAGTGGCCAGGCCCGCGGCGGCCAGCAGCTGGAGGATCAGCGGGATCTGCGGGCTCAGCGTGTCCGGCACTTCCTCGACGTCCGGCGCACCGGACCCGGTCTGCTCGGCAACCCGGTGCGCCTTGTAGGACGGGAGCGCGGCGACCCGGAATGCCGGTCGCCAGTCCAAGTCCAGGCAGGCGACCAGCCGGGACGGCTGGCGTTGCTCGATCAGCCGGGCGACCATGTCGGTGAACCCCCGTACCGCATTCACCGGGGTGCCGTCCGGAGCCGTGATCGATTCCGGGACTCCGTAGTAGGCCCGGAAGTACAGGCTTGCGGCATCGATGAGCAGCAAGGGCGCGTCCATGAGGGCAGAGCCTAATGAGAGCCACCGGGCCCGGCCGGTCCTAGGCTTGCGGTGTGCCCGCCCCACTCGAGACTTTCACCGCCCGCCTGGCCCGTACGCGTGACGCCACCCGGGTCGTCGGCCTGGACGCCCTACTGATCACTCCCAGCCCGGATCTGCGCTACCTGCTGGGCGTCGCCGGCGCGTCCCACGAGCGGCTGACCTGCCTGGTCTTGCCCGCTGACGGTGACCCGGTACTGGTGGTGCCGGCGCTGGAACGGCCCGGGCTCGACGGCACGCCGGCGCTTGAGCTCGGTGTGGAGATCGCCGAGTGGACCGACGAGCAGGACCCGTACGCCCTAGTCACCGCTGTGCTGCGCAGGGCGGGGTCGCCGGTGACCCGGACCGGGGTGGGGGACGCGATGCCCGCGGCCCATGTGCTCGCGCTGCGCGACGCGCTGCCGGGCTGCGAGCAGAAGCTGGCGTCGCCGGTGCTGGCGCAGCTGCGGATGCGCAAGGACAGCGCCGAAATCGCCGCGCTGACCGTCGCGGGCGAGGCCATCGACCGGGTGCACGCCAGGATGGGGGAGTGGCTTCGGGTTGGGCGCACCGAGGCACAGGTCGGCGCCGATGTGGCTGCCGCCATCGTCGAGGAGGGTCACACCTCGGCGGCGTTCGTCATCGTCGGTTCCGGTCCGAATGGGGCGAGCCCGCACCATGACGTCTCGGCCCGGGTGCTGGCGCCTGGGGACGTGGTGGTGGTCGACATCGGCGGCCCGACGCCGGAGGGCTACTTCTCCGACTGCACCCGCACCTACAGCTTGGGCGAACCGGCCGACACCGACGCCGATGCGGGCTACGCCGTGCTCCAGGCTGCGCAGGACGCTGCGGTGGCGGCTGTCGCGCCGGGCAGCACCGCGGAACAGGTCGACGCCGCCGCTCGGGTGCCGATCACCAGTGCCGGTTTCGGTGAGCGGTTCATCCACCGGACTGGGCACGGCATCGGTCTCGACGTGCACGAGCAGCCCTACATCGTCGCCGGTAACGATCTGGTGCTTGAAGCCGGAATGGCATTCAGCATCGAGCCCGGCATCTACTTCCGTGGCCGGTGGGGCGCCCGTATCGAAGACATCGTGGTGGTCACCGAGAGCGGTGTGATGCGACTCAACCACCGCCCGCGCGACCTCGCTGTATTGCCCGTATGACTGGCGGCAGGTGGGTGCAAAAGTAGGAAACCTAGGTTTAACGCTGATTCGCGATTGGTCACATGCATTCAACGCGGGCGTAACAAATGATTAGCTAAGGTTAGGACGTCAGCGAGGGGGCATCTGGTCTGAAACGGCTATCCAGATTCTAGCCCTCACGAGCGTTGCGTCTCCGCCTGAGAGGGAAATGGCAATGACCAGTCAAA
>JAICSB010000586.1 GCA_025937115.1 Pseudonocardiaceae bacterium
AGCGCTGGGTATCGACCCCGGGCGGCTACTAGGCATCGCGCCACCCGAGCAGGACACCACCGGCGCAGATCAACTACGCCGTGCGGTGCATGCCCTGGATTTACCCGACTTCGCCGAACCTGTCGAGGTGCTGACGCTGCCGGAGTTGCACGACGCGGCGTCAGGAGCCTGGTCTGACTACCTCGCTGGCCGGCACACCGAACTAGTCGCCGGGCTGCCGGCGCTGATGGTCGACACCCGGCGTGCTGTGCGAGCTCTGGCCGACGATCATGCCGCCGAGGCGGCTGGACTGCTAGCTACCTCTTACCGGCTGGCCGCCGGTCTGTCTGGACGCCTAGGGCTGGTAGATCTCGCGGCACACGCCGCGCACCGTGCATTAGATACCGCCCGATTCACGACCCGGCCCGAGCTGGATGAAGCCGCTGCGCTGCGCTACCTGGCGTGGGTGCTGGTGCGCCAGGGTGACCTGGCCGAGGCCGAGCGCATCGCCGTGCACGCCGCGCAGCGACTCGACGGCGGGTTGCTGGCCCGGCCTGATAATGACCGCATGGGCGTGTTCGGGTCGCTGCTGTTCAACGCCGCCAGCGCCGCTGCCCGGCAAGGTTCGGCCGGTCGCGCAGACGACCTACTCAGGGCAGCCTCGGCTGCTTCCACCCGTTCCGGTATCGACCGAGTCGATGAGACCGGCGTGTTCGGACCTCGGGTCGCTGCGTTGCAGGCCGTGGATCAGGCCGTGCGCACTGGGGACCCCGCTCGCGCGGTACAGCTGGCAGCACAGCTACCCGACACGGCCGGAACGGTGCCGGCGTTCTGGGAATCCGGGCACCGGCTGCACCTCGCCGCGGCGTGCGCCGACTTGGAGCGTTGGATCGATGTCATCGAGCACCTCGCGGCGGCCCGGGCGCTGGCTCCGCAGTGGTCGCGGGTGCAACCACTCGGGCACACCGTCGTCGGTCAGCTCGTCGAGCGCCGCGGCCGCCGTTCCGAACGCATCGCTGACTTGGCCGCGCACTACAGCGCGAACTAAACCCGATGAGAGTCGCCGCCAGCGAAGGAACTGCGGTGCCCATCGAGCACGAAGCCAAGATTCTCAACCCCCGGCGACCAGTCCAAGTGGATCAGGCTGCGCGACACCGGCGACGAGATCACCCTAACCCTCAAACAGATCATCAGCGACGCCATCGAACGGCACCCACGAGATCGAAGTGAGCGTCGATAACGTCGCCGCCACTAACGCCCTGCTATGAGCGCTGGGCTTCGCCCAGATTCCGCCCTACCTGGAGATCGAAGCCGGGTCCAAGGATCCAACGAGACCGCGAGGGAGCACTTCACCCCGCGCGAGGTCATCCGGCTGATGTTCGATCGGCTATAGCGCAGTGGGATAGGCAGCGATCCACCGGCTCGGAAGAACAGGTGCTGCGGGTGCCAGCGGTGTGAGGATACAGTTCGGCGCACTGTAGGTGGATTGAGGATGCCGGCCGCGTCGGTAGCGGCACATCAGGCTTGGGAAAGGAGGGAGGAAGGTGGGTAGGGACGAGGACAAAGACAGGGACGGGGAGAGGGACAGGCCGGGAAAGCACGATCCCGAGCGTGAAGGCCACGTGCACGAAGACACTGCCAAGAGTATCGATCCTAGCAAGTACGAGCCACCGCCCGATGACGACGAGTGAGAAACTGGTGGCCGAGCTTGAGGCCGCGCAGGCTTTGCCGGCATCCTGGCGTGACGCGTTCCTGGCGGTGCCCCGGGAGCAGTTCATCCCTGCCCAGATCTGGGTTAGTGACGGCGAGCGTGATGTGCCGCTGGACTACTACAACCACCCAGATCGGTGGAGAGCTGCGGTCTATGGCAACACCACGCTGGTGACCCAGTTCGATGACGGGGCCACGGCCTGGCCTGCCGTCGGTCGGCGGGCCACGAGTTCGGCCTCGGATCCGGATGTGGTGGCCGAGATGCTGGACTGCCTCGAGGTCTGCGTCGGGCAACGGGTGCTGGAGTTGGGAACCGGGACGGGCTACAGCGCCGCCCTGCTCGCGCACCGGATCGGTGCCGCCAGCATCACCACGGTGGAGATCGATCCCGTGGTGGCCGCTGCGGCGAAGACGGCATTGGAGGCCAACGGCTACCCGGTGGCCACCGTGGTCGGGGACGCTGTGGCTGGATATCCGGCGAATGCGCCCTATGACAGGGTCATCGCCACGGTAGCGGCCAGCCTGGGCGCTGTGCCCTATGAGTGGCTCGCCCAGACCCGGCCAGGTGGGGTGATCGTGACGCCTGTGCGCGCCGACTTCGTCGGCAGCGGCGCGCTGGTACGGTTCACCGTGCACGCCGAGGGCACCGCGACCGGCCGCCCAGTCAGCAAGGTCGGATTCATGCCGTTACGTGCCCAGCGCACGCCCTACGCCGACTTGTCTTTTGTCGACGTCGCCAATCAGGACGACAACGCCGATGTAAGCCAGACCGCGACCCCGCCCTGGCTGGTTGCCGCGACGGGTGATGTGCGATGGGCCATCAGCACCCGGATCGCCCCGTGCCTTTGGGGTCACCGGCCACCCACCGCAGGCCGCACGCAGCATCAGCTGTGGTTTGCTGACAATGCAACCGGATCGTGGGCCATCGCCCGGTATGA
>JAICSB010000488.1 GCA_025937115.1 Pseudonocardiaceae bacterium
CCCTCGGCCAGGCCCTGCCGCGCCTCCTCCAGCGCCACCGTCAACATCGCCGCCACTGCTACCTCCGCCGTCACCGCGTTACTCTCCCTCCCCGCCCTAGCGGCGCGGGCCGGATATGTCAGGTCGACCATGCCCGTGGCCGACCTGACTCGACTTCTTTCTCGCTCAGCTCATTGCTGGCAGGCTGGATCGTGTCCATCTGCAGCCGGGTTGCTCGTTCACGTGAAACCGAATTGCTCGTCGGAGGAGATCATGAGGACGGGTTCTACGGTAGCTACCGCACCTGGGGCATTGCCGTTACTCGGTCATACCCTGTCGCTGTTGCGCGACCCGCTGCGGTTTCTGACCTCCGTGTCCGCCCACGGTGACCTGGTGCGTATCCGGATCGGCCGCATCGAAGCAATCGTGGTGTGCACGCCGGAGCTGGTCCGCCAGATCCTGCTTAATGACCGCATCTTTGACAAGGACGGACCTTTCCATGACCGAAGCCGCGAGGCCTTCGGCGATGGCCTGGCCACCTGCCCGCACCGCTCGCATCGGCGGCAGCGTCGCCTGGCCCAGCCCGCCTTCCACCCGGCGCGGCTACCCGGTTACGCGCAGGTGATGACCAAACAGATCACCGAGGTGACCGCTTCGTGGCAGGATGGCCAGGTCCTCGACGTCCTGTCCGAGATGATGACATTAACTGCCCGGACCGCGGTCGAGACGATGTTCTCTGACGCACTGCCCCGCGCCGCGCTCAGCGCGGTGCTCGATGATTTCGACACCATCCTCGCGACTATCTACACGCGCGTGCTCATCCCACCGCCGCTGGACAAGCTCCTCGTTGTCACAAACCGCCGTTACGACCGGGCTCGCGCCCGCCTGCGAAGAATCATCGGCCGCGTCATCACCGACCGCCGCGCCAGTGGGGTCGACCGTGGCGATCTGCTCTCGACACTGTTAACCGCCCGCGACCCCGCCGACCGCCAGGGCCTGTCCGACACCGAGATCGTTGACCAGGTCATCACGTTCTTCCTCGCGGGCTCGGAGACCACCGCGACCACTCTGGCCTGGGCGGTGCACTTGCTGGCGGGCCACCCCGAGGTCGAACGTCGGCTGCACGCCGAGGTCGACGCTGTGCTCGCAGGCGCCGTCGCACGCTTTGACGATCTGCCAAAACTGGAGCTGACCAGCGGAGTCGTCACCGAGACCCTGCGGATGTACCCGCCTGCCTGGATACTCGCTCGCGCCACCACCACCGACACCCACCTGGGTGGGCATCCCCTCCCCGCCGGAAGCCTCCTGTTCTACAGCCCCTACCTGCTGCACCACCGGCCCGACCTCTATCCCAATCCCGATAACTTCGACCCCAACCGCTGGACCGATGGACACCGCGCACCGCCGGCGCGCGAGGCCTTCATCCCCTTCGCCGGCGGAGCACGCAAATGCATCGGCGATACCTTCGCCGTCACCGAGGTCACCCTCGCCCTGGCCACCCTCGCCACCCGCTGGCGCCTGCGTCTGCTGCCCGGCCGACATGTACACCCGGCACGGGCTGTCCTATTGCACCCACGCGGACTGCAGATGCGCGCCACACTACGAAGCCTCTCCCAGTAACCAGGAGATGACCCGCATGATCACGTGAATCGCCGCCCCCGCACCAACTCGACTTGAAGGGGAAATTAGCCGTCACTATCGGTGCCGCCGGCACCACCGGTACCGATACCGTGGGTGGCGTACTGGGTGAATCCAATGCCGTCGTTGGTGATGGTGCTTCCGGCGCCGCGGCCGTCGGATCCGTCGCCCGGGCTGCCGTCGCTCACGAACAGCGACAGGACGGTACGAGCAGGCACCAGCTCCACGTGCTGCCCGTCAAGCTCGGCAAGGCTCAATGCGTCAGGCATTCAGATCCTCCTCGTAAGTGGCACCAGGTCCTGGAACAGAACACCTCATCAACACATTGTCGACTCGGCGTATCCCACCATGCCAGGAAAAGGTCGCATGACAACATGCGTTCGTTCCTAGAACTTTGCACGCCACCACCTAGCTGTGAAGCCGATTTTCGACTACTTAGTCAGGATCGAAAGATACGACGATTCCAGAAGTCGAGTACTTAGGTCGAACGTTTCGGCGAGGATCGTCTGAGATGCACGCGAGCCACCTTGCTGCATCCAGGGGTCGCCACGGAGGTTCTCAGGGCGTGACCACGTAGTTTCGAGGCGATCCGGCTACCTACCGCTAGCCGGGGATCACCCAGAGTGGTCATTTTTTCGGCCGCCGTCCCCACCAACGACACGCCGAGGTGTCGGTCCGGTTCGAAACTCCGTCCTCCACGCCATCTGATCGAGCACCACAGCACTCAGCCCTGCCCACTTTCCATTAACGCAACAGTGCCGTGAGAACTACTGGTCGATGGCGTAGACGATCTCGACCATGACGGTGAGGTCCTGGGTACCGGGCTCGATGGGGACGGGTGCAGCCGCCGCGGCATCCCGGCCCAAGGGGCCCGGTGGGCTGGCCGGTACCTCGGTGATCGAGCGGATCTGACCCAGCCTCACTCCAGCCCCGTCGGCCATTTGCTTGGCGTGTGCCTGGGCCTGCCGCACCGCGTTGGCGCGAGCCTGTGCCCGTGCCGCGCTGTCGTCCGCGATCGAGAAGCTGAGTTGCTGTAGCCGCACCGCGTCACCTGCTACGTCACCGGCGGCGTCGATCAGCCCGCCAGCGGCCCCGATGTCGTGCAGCTTGGCCGTGACCTGGTCCGTCACCTCGTAGCCAGTGATCCGCCCAGTCGCCGAGTCGGACGTCGGGTTGACCGACAGCTGGCTGGTCTGCAAGTCCGCTGGGGCGACTCCCTTGCTCTTCAGCACGTTGATCAGCGCGGTTGCCTTGTCGGTGTTGGCGTCAAGGGCGGCCTTCGCGCTCTGCGCCCGGGTCTGGACTCCGATGACGATGGTCACGGTGTCCGGGGTCGTGGTGACCGTTCCTAGGCCACGGGTGGTGATGCCGGGAGTCAATCCAGCGCTGGTCGACGTTGCCGCGGCCGGTTCACTGCCTCCGGAGCAGCCAGCCAGCGCGACCGCGCCGAGGGCGAGGACCATCACACCAGACAAGCCACGCTTCATCGCCGATCTCCGTTCAGTGATTGGTTCACCAACGGAACGTTGACACGATCGCATGCGCTCGTACCAGTCCCGACGC
>JAICSB010000073.1 GCA_025937115.1 Pseudonocardiaceae bacterium
GGGTTGGAGGTCAGGGACACCTTCGTCTCGCCGTCGCCGAACATCCGGTAGTACTTGCCCTCGGCGCCCAGGTGGTACTTGACGTCACCGGAGCCGTGGGCCTGGCCCGGGTCGACGTTGCCCTCGAACTCGCGGAAGATCTGCGAATACGGCTTGCCCACCACGTTGGCCAGCACGTTGAGCCGCCCACGGTGCGGCATGCCGAGCACCACCTCGTCCAGCTCGTACTCGGCGGCCTTGTCCAGCACGGCGTCCAGCAGCGGGATGACGGTCTCGGCGCCCTCCAGCGAGAACCGCTTCTGCCCGACGTATTTCGTCTGCAGAAACGTCTCGAAGGACTCCGCGGCGTTGAGCTTGGACAAGATGTACTTCTGCTGTGCGCGGCTGGGTTTGTCGTGCACCCGCTCGACGCGCTCCTGCAACCACTGCCGCTCATCCGGTGCCAGGATGTGCATGTACTCCACCCCGACGTTGCGGCAGTAGGCGTTGCGCAGGACGCCCAGGACGTCGCGCAGCTTCATGTGTGAGTGCCCGGCGAACCCGCCGACGGCGAACGTCCGGTCCAGGTCCCACAGGGTGAGGCCGTGGCTGAGCACGTCGAGGTCGGGGTGTCTGCGCTGGCGATAGTTCAACGGGTCGGTGTCGGCCATCAGGTGGCCGCGGGTGCGGTAGGCGTCGATCAGCTCGAGTACCCGGGCGGTCTTGGTGACCTGCCCCTCCGGGATGTCCTGCACCCAGCGCACCGGCTCGTAGGGCACCCGCAGCGAGGCGAACACGTCGTCGTAGAAATTGTCGTCGCCCAGCAGTAGCCCGTGTATGCGGCGCAGGAACTCGCCGGACTCGGCGCCCTGGATGATGCGGTGGTCGTAGGTGGAGGTCAGCGTGATGATCTTGCTGATCGCCATCTCGGCGAGCGCCTCGTCGCTGGCGCCCTGAAAGGCCGCCGGGTACTCCATCGCGCCGACGCCGATGATGGCGCCCTGCCCGGACATCAACCGGGGCACCGAGTGGTTGGTGCCGATGGTGCCCGGGTTGGTCAGCGTGATCGTGGTCGCCGTGAGATCCTCGGCTGTGAGTCGGCCCTCTCGGGCCTTGCGGATGATGTCTTCGTAGGCCTGCCAGAACTGGGCGAAGGTCATCACCTCACAGCCCTTGATCGAGGTGACGACGAGGCTGCGTCCCTTGGCTGTCCTGAGGTCGATCGCCAGCCCCAGGTTGACGTGCTCGGGTGCCACGACCGCAGGTTTGCCCTGGTCGTCGGTGGTGTAATGACGATTCATCTGCGGGTGCTCGGCCAGCGCCCGCACCGTCGCGTACCCGATGAGGTGGGTGAAGCTGATCTTCCCACCACGGGTCCGCTGAAGGTGGTTGTTGATCACAATGCGGTTGTCGACAAGTAGCTTCGCCGGTACCGCGCGCACGCTGGTGGCCGTCGGCAGCTCCAGCGAGGTCTCCATGTTCGCCACCACGCGGGCCGCCGCGCCGCGCAGCGGGGTGGTGGTGTCGTGGTGCGGATCGTGCTGCGCATGCGGGGGCCCGGCGGCATGCGCCGTGCCGGTGGCGCCGTTGGCCGGTGGCTGCGTGCGCGGGGGCTGCTTCGCCGGGGCCAGCGTGCTGGTGCGCGGAGCCTTGCCGTTGACGGTACCTTGCGATGCCAGCCGGTAGTCGGCGAAGAAGTCATGCCACGACGGGTCCACCGCCGAGGGATTGGCGAGGAACTGCTCGTACATCTCCTCGACGAGCCACTCGTTCGGGCCGAACTGCACAGGGGGGTCGCTGCGGGACACTGCCGAAAGTCGCCTCAATCCGTTCTGCTGCGGGTCTGCGTCAGGGGCACGACGCAGCTTCCAGGCTAGCCCCCGCCGCGGCGAATAAGGCGTTCGGCGCGACCCTTGGCGCGCCGGTGAACGGGGCCGGACAGTCGCCGGAGCTCAAGGGCCACCCACTACGCGGCGACGGTGCCGTCCGGCGAGCCCGCGGCCCACAGCCGGGCGTAGTGCCCGCCAGCCGCGAGCAGCTCGAGATGACGGCCCTGCTCCACGATCCGCCCGCCGTCGAGCACCACGATCCGGTCCGCCTTGGCGGCGGTGGCCAGCCGGTGCGCGATGACGATGGTGGTGCGGCGCGCGACGAGCCGATCCGCGGCGGCCAGCACTATCGACTCGGTGGCCGGATCCAAGGCCGCGGTGGCCTCGTCGAGTAGCAGCAGGTCAGGCTCGACCAGCTCGGCGCGGGCCAGCGCGATCAGTTGTCGCTGCCCGGCTGACAGGCCCTGCCCGCGCTCGTTGACCGGTTGGCGAAATCCGTGAGGTAGCGTGGCGACAGCGGTCAGCGCGCCGACCCGCCGGGTCGCCGCCTCCACCTCGGCGGGCGATGCCTGCGCCACGCCGTAGCTGATGTTGCCGGCGACGTCGCCGCGGAACAGGTGCGCCTCCTGCGGCACCACGCCCAGCCGGTGATGAAACGCCGCCGGGTCGAAACGGCGCACGTCGATGCCGTCGACCAGCACCGTTCCCGCCGTCGGGTCGTAAAACCTGGCCAGCAGCTTGACCACGGTGGACTTGCCGGCTCCGGTCGCCCCTACCAGCGCGACGGTCTCGCCGGGCGCGATCCGCAGTGACACCCGGTCCAGCGCGGGCGCTGCGGCACCGGGGTAGCGAAAGGTCACGTCACGAAGCTCCACCTCCCCGCGCAGCCGGGACGGCACCGCCACGGCGTCGGGGCCCGGGGCTGGCACGGAGATCGGCGTGTCCAGCAGCTCCTTGATCCGCCGCAGCCCGACCGCGGCCTGCTGGTAGCCGTCGAAGACCTGGGACAGCTGCTGCACGGGCGCGAAGAACAGACCCAAATAGAGCAAAAAGGCGGTGAGCACCCCGGCGGTGACGGTGCCCCCGGCAACTCGGGACGCCCCGACGCCCAGGACCGCGGCGGTCGCAAGGTCCGACAGCAGCGCCACGAACGGGAAGTAGGTGGCGATGTAGCGTTGCGCGCGCAGCCGGGCGCGCCGGTAGGCGTCGCTGCGGGCGGCGAAGTCCCGGGCCGAGCGCCGCTCCCGGGTGAACGCTTGGGTCACCCGGGCACCGGAGACGTTTTCCTGCAGGTCGGCGTTGACCTCGCTGACCCGCTCCCGGGCCTCGGTGTAGGCCGCCGAGGACAGCCGCCGGAACACCACCGTGGCCGCGATCAGTACCGGCAGACCGAGCATCGCCACGGCAGCGAGCCCGGCGTTGGTGACCAGCAGCGCGACGGCCACCCCCAGGACCGTCAGCACGCTGATCAGCGCGGTGGACAACCCGGTCTGCAGGAACGTCGACAGCGCATCGACATCGGTGGTCATCCGGGTCATGATCCGGCCGGCCATCTCGCGTTCGAAATAGTCCATTCCGAGCCGCTGCAGGTGCGCGAAGCTGCGCACCCGCACCAGGTACAGCAGCGTTTCGCCAGCCCGCGCGGCGACCACCGTCTGGGCGGCGATGACCAGCCAGTCAGCAGCTACTACCCCGAACCCCACCGCCACCGCGATGACGAGTAGCTGCGGCGCGTGCCCGGTGATGGCGTCGACGGCCAGGCCGCCCAGCGCCGGGAACGCCACGGTCGCCAGCGCGTCGAGGCCCACCAGGATCGCGGTGAGGCCCAGCCAGCCCCGCACCGGTCGCAGTAACCGGCGCAGCCGAAAGTCCGGATCCGGGGCGGTCGGATCGGCGCCCCGGATGTCGGGCTGGGCGGTCGCGGGCGGCAGCGCGGCCACCGCCGCGAGCAGTTCCGGGGTCGGCCCGACGCTGCCGAGCATGCTGGCCCCCAGGCCGCCGCGTATCGCCCCAGCCGCGTTGCGGGCGGTCCGGAGCACGTCGCTGGAATCTTCCGGTGCGTCGTCAATCGGCGTGGGCGGCCAGAGCTGCGCAGTGATGCAGTCCGGGCCCGGAGGCAGTACGTCCGACGTGACGGTGGTGACGTTTTCGATCACCTCGTCGGGACCGGCGAGCAGCGCACGGAACAACGCGCAGCGAGCGGCCAGCTCGGACTGGGTCCCGACGTCGATCACCCGGCCGCCGTCGAGCACCGCGATCCGGTCGGCCAGTGCCAGCGAGGACCGGCGGTGCGCGATGAGCAAGGTGGTGCGCTGGGCCGTGACCCGGCGCAGGGTGGCGTGAATGGCGGCCTCGGTGGTGGCGTCAACCGCGGAGGTGGCGTCGTCGAGCACGAGTATCCGCGGGTCTGACAGCAGTGCTCTGGCCAGCGCGATCCGCTGACGTTGGCCGCCGGACAGGGTCAGTCCCCGCTCGCCGACCGGGGTGTCGTAGCCCTGCGGCAGCGCGGAGATGAACTCGTGCGCCGCGGCGTCGCGTGCCGCCCGGTACACCTGCTCGTCGGTGGCATCTGGGCATCCGTAGGCGATGTTGGCCCGCACCGTGTCGGAGAACAGGAACGCCTCCTCGAACACCATCCCCAGGGCCCGGCGCAGCGACGCCAACCGCAGCCGCCGCACGTCGACGAGCTGACCGAGCGGTCCGACCCGGATCGCGCCTTGGTGCGCCTCGTAGAACCGGGCCAGCAGCAGTGAGACGGTGGACTTGCCCGAGCCGGGCGTCCCCACCAGGGCTAGCGTCTCGCCCGGCTCGATGGCCAGGGTCATCCCTTCGAGCACCGGTTCGCTGCGGGCGTAGCCGAAGTGCACCGCGTCCAGTTGTACCGCCGGCGGACCGTCGGGCACATCGATCGCGTCCGGTGCGTCGGTCACGTCGGGTTGAGAGTCGATCAGCTCGTAGACCCGCTCCACACCGGCTCGGGCCAGCTGCGCGAGGACCACCAGGCTGGCGATCAACCGAGCCGGTCCGACGAGCAGCGCCAGGTAGGCGGCGAAGGCCACGAAGGTCCCCAAGCTGATGTTCCCCCGCAGCGCCAGCAGGCCACCTAGAGCGAACACCCCCACCTGCCCCAGCGAGGGCAACGCGGCCAGCGTCGGGGCGAAGGTCGCGTTGAGCCGGGCTGAGCGCATCCGTTCGGCGAACAGCACCCGAGCCCGGTCCTCGAGCCGGGAAACGGCCCGGGCCTCCTGGCCGAAGCCCTTCACCACTCGCACGCCGGTGACGGTCTCCTCGACATGCTCGGCGATGTCGGCAGCGCGCTGCTGAGCCGACCAGGTCGCCGGAAACAGCGTGCGCCGGGTCCTGGTGGTGACCAGCCCGGCAGCCGGCACCACGACCAGCGCGATCAGCGTGAGCAGCGGTGACAGCCACAGCATCGCGCCCAACGCGACGGCGAGCAGTACCAGCACACCTGCCGTCAGCGGGACCACTGACAGCAGGCCCTGCACCAGTTGCAGGTCGGAGATGGCCCGCGAGACGACCTGGCCGGTGCGCAGGCTGTCCTGCTTGGCGCCGTCGAGCTTTTGCACCGCCCGGAACACGGCATTGCGCAGGTCGTGCTGCACGTCCAGAGACAGCCGCCCACCGAGGTAGCGGCGCACGAAGGCGGTTGCGCACTGCAGCAGCGCCGCCCCGACGAGCGCGGCGACCAGGGCGCCCAATCGCGCGGTGGTATGCGCGACCGCGTCGTCCACCGCCAACCGGGTGAGCAGCGGAGTGATGGCCTCCATGCCGACCCCGATACTGGAGGCGAGCAGAGCCGCTACGGCGACCTTCGGGTGGCGCCAGCAGGCTATCGCGAGCCGGCGGATCCAGCCGACCTGCTTCGCAGGGATCTGCTCGGGCACGATTGCCAGGTTAGGCGGCTGCCCTGACCGCAGGTGGGTCGTGGAACTCCGGTGCCGGCCAGTGGATCAAACTTGACGGATGGAGGCTCTGCCACCTGGGTTGTGCACGGTGCCCTTGCGCGCCACGGTCTGCTCGGCAACCGCCGCCTCGAGCTGACGCGGGACCACCAGCACTTGGCGTGGTCGGCAGAAGGGATTGGAATTCTTCGCGGGCCGTTCGAGCAGCTCCGAGCCATCGCCGATGAGGTGACGGTGCGCGGTGACCCACACATCGCAGGGCCAGCGGCGGCGGCGCAGCCACCCTGAGCAGACCGGGCAGCGGCCAGTGGCGTCCGGCTGGTGTTGCACGAGCAGCTCCCGCCACCCGTCGGTGATGGTCTGGATGTGCCTGCGCGCCAACGGCGCCGACAGCGTCGCACCGGCCCGCGCGGCGATTTCCTCCACGGCCGCCAACCGCTCCAACACCGCTCGCCGCACCCGACGATCCACTACCTACCTCCTCGTCGCTCCCCGACCTGACCGAGGCGCACCTGCCCTGCATAACGACTCGGTCGAAACGCCGTGACGCCGCTGTGCACTGTCTACCGGACTTCGCACGCGGACTTAAACCCCCCTCACCCTGGCATCGCGATGGTGTGAGGTGATCATTCGGATCGGTGCAACGATCGAGCGACGCTCGTGTGACGAGCATATTGCGAGGTCAGCAGCCTAGGTATGGCATCGATGCGACCTGGGTAGCCGTCGACATACGGTCCAGTGTCCGGGGTCTGTCACCGTCGGTGATCGCGTCACGGCGCAAGTGCACCCGGATTGCCTAGTATTCGCGCCGGAGCCCACCGAGGGCGTCGGCGGCTCGTCCCTACGCGGATAGTCCGGGTTGATCCGACCAAAATAAAGTCGAGCCCCACCGTCGAACCGCCAGCCGAGGAGGACGCAGTGCGCGTCGAGGTCGATCCGACCATGTGCGAAGGCCACGGGCAGTGCAACGCCGTCGCGCCCGAGATCTACGACTTGGATGAGGGTGGCTACTGCCTGATCAACAACTCGGAGGTCCCCCGCGATCTGGAGTCCCAAGCCGAGCAAGGAGCCCTGGCTTGTCCGATGCTGGCCATCACGATCACTCGCTGAGCGTTGCGGGCCGAGCCGTCCCGCCCGTATGTCGTTGCCTCGGTGAATTAGCGCACTTGGCCGACGCTCAATCTGCGTCGTTCAGGTGATGTTTGGGCGGCGCAGGCACGAAAGGGCTTATCATGGGCCGGAGTGGTTGGAGTGGCCCGACCGAAGTCCTCGATTTGCAGATGTTTGCTGGGCTCACAAACCCGGAGAAGCCCCCGCCGGACTCGCCCCTCGGCCCGGCGGCGCCGCGCCGCGGCGGTACAGCCCCCAGGTTCCGCCGCGGCGCGGCCACCCAATCCACGATCATCGATAGTCCTGCCGCGTTGTGATACAGGTAAATTCGACGATGGAGAAAGTGGTATGATGGTGCGTCGAGAGCGCGCGTCGATGCAATTATTGTTGGTTCCAACGCAATTCGCCCGGGCTGCGCGGACTGGGAAATTTCGCGATGTCGTCCTATTCTGCTATTTCGCCGCAGGCGTCCGATGAGCGAACCCACCACCGACCAGGACTGCGAGTATCTGCAGCGCGCGATTGAGCTCGCGCAACGTTGTCCACCGTCGACAACAGCGTTCTCGGTGGGCGCGGTGATCGTCGAAGCACACGATGCGGTGCTCGCTACGGGGTACTCGCGCGAGGCCGATCCCCGCGACCATGCCGAGGAGGCTGCGCTCGGCAAGCTCGCACCCGATGACCGCCGCTTGGACGGAGCCACCATCTACAGTTCGCTCGAACCGTGCAGCACCCGCGCCTCCCGGCCGCACAGCTGCACTGAGCTGATTCTGGCCACCTCGATCTCGCGGATCGTCTTCGCGTGGCGTGAGCCCGATCTGTTCGTCGACTGCCAGGGCGCCGAACTTCTCCGCGCGGCTGGTCGCCACGTCGTGGAGGTGCCCGATCTCGCCCATCTGGTCCGTCGCACCAACGGCCACTTGCTCCGCTCGTGAGTGCGAAACAGTGTTATAGCACTCAATCCCACTCACGAGCTCGGTTGCTGCTCGGCCCGGTGCTGCGGCACGTCGGTACGACGACCGCGACAGTGTGGGTGCAGACGTCTCGACCGGCGCAGGTCGAGGTCCTGGGCTGCCGAGCATCGACGTTCACCGTGCGCGAGCAGCACTACGCGCTGGTGGAGATCAGCGGATTGGCGCCGGGTTCGGTCACGACATACCAGGTGCACCTCGACGAGCAGTTGGCGTGGCCGCCGCCGGCCTCGCCGTGGCCGGACAGCCGGATCCGGACCAGGGGAAGTGGGGATCCGGTGCGGGTGGTGTTCTGTTCTTGCCGACGCGCCAAGCCCGATGACCCCAGATCGGCGGCCGCCGTGGGTCCGGATGCGCTGGACCTTTACGCCGTCCGGATGGCCACGATGGCGCCGCGGGACTGGCCGGATGCGCTGCTGCTGCTCGGTGATCAGGTCTACGCCGACGACCCGACCCCGCAGACCCGGCGCTGGATGGACTCGCGCCGCGACACCACTGTCCCGCCTGGGTACGAGATGGCGGACTTCACCGAGTACGTCGCGCTGTACCTGGAAAGCTGGACGGATCCCCAGCTCCGGTGGCTGATGTCCACGGTACCCACCGCGATGATCTTCGATGACCACGATGTCCGGGACGACTGGAACACCTCGGCGGCGTGGCGGGACCGGATCACCGCCCAGCCCTGGTGGCCCGAACGAATCCGTGGCGCACTGGCCTCCTACTGGGTGTATCAACACATCGGCAACCTGTCCCCGCAGCAGCGCCTCGCCGACCCGACCTGGCGCGCCGTCCAGGACGCCAGCGGGGACGCCTGGCCAGCGCTACAGACGATGGCCGACGCCGGTGACGGTGACCCCGGATCGATCTGGTGGAGCTTTCGCTGGGACATCGACGGGGTGCGACTGGTCGTGTTGGACACTCGCAGCGGCCGCAGATTGGCCGAGGGTCGGCGCGCGATTCTCGACGATGACGAGTTCGCCTGGGCGGAGCGTGCGGTCAGCGAAGACGCCCACCAGGCGGCACATGTGCTGATCGGCAGCTCGCTGCCGTGGCTGCTGGCGCCGGCGATCCATGACGTGCAGTCAGCCAATGCGGTGGCTTGCGCGCGCGGCAGCGCACTGGGCGAGCGCATCCGTCAGGCGCTCGACCTGGAGCACTGGGCGGCATTCGAGGACTCCTTCCACCGGCTCGCCGCGCTGCTGCGGCGGGTCGCGGCCGGTCCCCAAGCGCCTGCGACGATCAGCGTGCTGTCTGGCGACGTGCACCACAGCTACGTGGCACGTGCCGAGGTCGAGGGCTCGCCCGTTTACCAACTGGTGTCCTCGCCGATGCATCACCGCGTCCCGTGGTATGCCACTGTGGCGTTGCGGGTTGCCTGGTGGGGTCCGCTGGCCGCGGCGGTCCGTAGCGTGGTGCGCCGTGTCGGCGTAGCGGATCCGACGGTGTCCTGGCGACTGCTGCGCGGTCCGATTTTCGGCAACGCGGTGGCCGCGCTGACGTTTGCGGATCGCAGTGCCGCGCTCGTCTTCGAAAGGAGCGGGCCTAGCGGCCAGCTGGAACCGGTATCCCGGATCGAGCTGGCCGGTGTGTCAACGACTTGTCAAAGACCGGCAACAACTCCAAGGCAGGAGAGTGATCGGCGATGAGGGTTTTCACCGGAGCTGACGAGTTGCGCGCCGCGGCTGGTGAACAGCTGGGCGTGAGTGACTGGATGACCGTCGAACAGCAGCGCGTCAATGCGTTCGCTGACGCGACCGAGGATCACCAATGGATCCATATCGATCCGCAGCGCGCCGCCGCAGGCCCCTTTGGCGCCACTATCGCGCATGGGTTTCTCACCCTGTCGCTGTTGCCGCATCTGATCGACCAGACCTACCGGGTCGAGGGCACCACAATGGTCATCAACTACGGGCTGAACAAGGTGCGTTTCCCCGCCCCGGTGCCGGTCGGGTCCAGCGTGCGCGCCGAGGTCGCGCTCGCGGAGGCAACCGAGGTGACCGGCGGTCTGCAGCTAGTGGTGCGCGCCACGCTGCAGATCGAGGGCAACGCGAAGCCGGGTTGCGTGGCGGATTGGGTCACCCGGGTCTACTTCTGACCCGCCGTCTGACAAGCCCGGGCGAGGTCGTCGGGTCGCAGCCGGAACACCTGCAGATGTGTCCCGTGGTACTTAGCACTCTCGCCGACCCACTCCATCCCGATTCGCCGCGCGGTAGCCGCCGCCCGTGAGTTGTCCGGGTCGACTAATGCAAACAACTCGACCAATGAATGCTGGAAGGCCCAGTGCGCCACCGCCCACGCGGCCTCGGTGATATAACCGCGGCCCCAATACTCCCGCGCCAGCTGGTAACCGATCTCGACGTCGGCCTCGGGCACGGGCATCGGCAGTAGGCTGATCCCGCCGACCAACGTGCCGCTGTCGCGCAGAGTCACCGCCCACCGGCCAGTTCCGGGGGTCATGTCGCTGCGTTCGGCGTCCCAGCGTTGCAGCACCAAGTGCATGGAGGCCTCATCGGGGATGCGATCGATGTCGTGCAGCCACCGGGTGACGTCGTCGTGGCCGTAGATTTTCAGCGCTGCCTGCGCGTCAGTGGCCGACCAGTCGCGTAGCCGGATCCGGTCGGTATACAGCACCTCCACCATGGATTGAAATCTACCCCGGCTCGATGTGTCCTGGCGGGTATCTCGGCTACGATGCCGGCTTGATGTTCGCATTCATACGAAAGATGTTGTCCGGGTCGTAGCGTGCCTTGATCCCAGCCAACCGGTGGTATTTCGTCGGACCGTAGGCGGCTTGCACCCGATCCTGGTCATAGTCGGCCATGA
>JAICSB010000781.1 GCA_025937115.1 Pseudonocardiaceae bacterium
GCGCTGGATTTTCTGGACGCTCCGCAGCGGTTGTCGTCATTTCTGGACGGGCGGATGATCCGGTTGCTGTCAGCGCCGGCGCGGGCCGGTGGCCGCGGCGTGCGCCGGCTGGGGGGTGCCGGGTTCGGGCAGTTCACCAGGGCGATCTCGACGATCCTGGGCGGCCAGATGCTGGCTGACGCGTCGGCGTTCGTGCAGGCTTTCGACACCATGTTCGGCGGGTTCCGGGAACGCGCCACCGCGACCTACGAGTTGCTCCGCGCCCCCGGAACGCAGTTCGTGGTGATCGCCACTCCGGAAGCCGACGCGGTCCGCGAGGCGGCCTTCTTCGTCGACCGGTTGGCCACCGAATCGATGCCGCTGGCGGGGCTAATACTCAACCGGACACATCCGGTGCTCGCCGACCTTCCTGCTGCCCGCGCCGAGACGGTGGCTGAGACGCTGGAACGAGCGGGCCCCATCGCCGACTCCGCTGGGCCGCTGGCCGCGGCAGTCCTGCGGTTACACGCCGACCGGGTCGCCCTGGCCCAGCGGGAACGCCGGCTGCTGGCCCGGTTTCGCCGGGCGCATCCGGCGGTCGCGGTGGTCACGGTGCCGGCGCTGGCCGTCGACGTGCACGATCTTCCGGAACTGCGCCGAATCGGCCGGCTACTCGCCGGGAAGCGGCCGGCCGTGAACGATCCCGCGTCAGCGCCGCTGACCGACTCGTCAGCGAACTGAGTCGAGCATGTGGTAAAGCAGCAGCAGCTGGGTGATCGCCAGCGGCTCACTGCGGGTGCCGTCACCGATATGGCCCAGCGAGACCGGCAGCTCCGACTCGGTGCCGAGCTCCGCCCAAATCGCCTTCTCCAGTAGCCGGCTCTCCTCGCGAGGCACGTACCCATGCACATGCAGGCCCTCCACCGGCCGGCCATCCTCGTCACGCTTTAGCTTGAGGTGCATGGCACGCCGGTCGGACTCGCGAAACACTCCGGTGAGATCGGGGTGGCGAATCGTCGGACGCAGTGTCAGCTCAGTCGACAGCGGGGTGTCCGGCGGGTCCTCGCGCCCCTCGATGGGGCCGAACCGGACCACGATGTCGGCGGCGGACCGTTGCGGGCGGATGAACTTCTCGGACTCAGGCTCTCGCTTGTCGAGCTCGGCTAGCACCTGTTCCGGGGTATAGCCGCGTTTGCTGGTGTCGCGCTTGACCTTCCACTCGCGGCGGATGTGCTCCGGCGGATCGAGGTAGACGGTGATGTCGAAGCAGGCCTGGGCCAGCCGGGTGTGCAGCGGCAGCAGACCCTCGACGATCACGAACTCGGTGGGCTCGATGAGTTGGGGCCGGGTGAGCTCGCCGGTGTCATGATCGTAGACCGGTTTGAGCACTGGCTGCCCGGTGGCCAGCAGCTGCAGGTGCTGTTCCATGATCTGCACGTAGTTGCAGTCCGGGTGCAGCGCCGTAAATGGCAGCCCCTTGCGTTCCTGGCGATCATACCGATGGTAGTCATCCACACACAGAGACGTGATTCGATCGGCGCCCAGTGCGTCCA
>JAICSB010000225.1 GCA_025937115.1 Pseudonocardiaceae bacterium
AGGAGCCCGGTACTCCGCGACCCGGTGGATCTCGGGAACGAATCCCCACACCGATCCCAACCGCCCGAGCTCGAAGTCTCCGCTAGCCCGCTTGCGATAGGACGCATCGAGGATCGGGCGTTCATCGATACCTTGGGTTATCGCCAGGCACGGCGACCGGTAAGCGCAGGTCGAACAGTTCTCCCAGGACTGGTTCGGGTACATCCGCAATGCCGGATCCGTCATATCCTGAATTTCCAGCGCTATGGCGGTGCCGTGCCGGGCAATTTCCAGCTCAGCCCGCGGGATGTGGGTGCGGCGGAAGGACTCAGTGGTCCGCTGTGTCGTGATCCCACCAGGCCCCGGCACCGCGCGCACGTTGACCTTGGGCTTGCCTGCGGCCGGCACCGCAGCGCGCAGCTCGTTGTGGATGGTGCCTTCGAGCTGGGCCAGAAAGTGCAGCTGCCACGCCCAGCCTCGGGTGAGCGCCTGCTCGTCGAGCCGCAGCTGGTCGAGTTCGGGCCACTGCGGACCGGTGACGATCCGGTGCTCGACCAGCCAGTACAGCTCATGGTCGTCGATCACCACCAGGTCGATCCGCACCCGGAATTGCAGCGGCCGACCGTCCGGGGTGATCAGGCCACTGTCCGGGTCGGCTGGGTCGGGCAGAGCGATGTCGAACTGCGAGGCGACCTGGATCGGGGTGAAACGGTCGACGTCGCTGGCCCATTCGAAATAGCGCTGGAGAATGCCGGTGCCCAGCTCCAGCTGCTGCTCCCAGTCCTGGACCTGGTCAGCGGATAAGTCCCGGGTCTGGGTGTAAGCATCGCGCTGCCGGCGCATCGACTTCTCGAAGCCGGCGACGGCCAGCGGCCGCACGATCACCCGGTTCCAGTCCCACATGCCGGGGAAGTAGTAAACGTCGAGCGCGTCGTGGATCGCTTCGCCGAGGTCGAAGACCTGCGCCGGCTCGATCCGCTCGTAGTCCTGCCGTTCCCGCGCGCCGAAGTCCCAGGCTCGGCGACACCGCCGGAACAGGCGGTTCTCCCACGGTCTGGCCACATAGTTCACGCTCACGGCCACCTCCTGCCGCCCGCACCCGAACTGCAAGCGTACCGTGGCCAAGGCGCTACAGACGTCTGCATGCGATGGTATGCTGATCTGTATGCGAACAACGCTCAATCTTCCGGACGGCCTGGTGGCGCAAGCCAAGGCCCAGGCGGCGGCGAGCGGCCAGACACTCACCAGCCTGATCGAAGAGGGCCTGCGGCTGGTGTTGCAAAAGCTCGACGTCCCCTGCCCCGCCGCACCCGAACCGCTGCCTGCCTATGGGCACCCGGCCGGGCGCATCCTCGTCGATCTGGGCGATCGTGACGCGGTATGGAGAGCCCTCGACGAGGACCTACGCGCGTGATCCTGCCGGACGTCAACATCCTGGTGTATGCGTTTCGCCGGGAGGCCGAGCAGCACGACCGCTACGCAGCTTGGCTGGCCGCCATGGTCGCGGGCGCTGATGAGCTCGCGCTGCACGACACTGTGCTCGCCGGAATGGTCCGGCTCGTCACCAACCCGAGGATTTTCGGCGATCCGGCCCCGATGCCGACGGCGCTGGACTTCATTGCGCGAATTCGTGGGGCACAACGAGCCCGCTGGCTGCCATCAAGCGATGCGGCATGGACGGAGTTCGAACGCTTGGTCGAGCAGGATCGGGGCCTGCGGGGCAACCTGGTGCCAGACGCGTTACTAGCCGCGCTGGCCCGCGCCCACGGCTGCCGGATCGCGACCGCCGATCGCGGCTTCGCCCGGTTCCCCGGCGTCCACACCTTCGACCCCGCTGCCTTAGCCCACTCCTAGGTGGCGGGCGATGAGGATGCGTTGGACCTCGCTGGTGCCTTCACCGATCTCTAGGACCTTGGCATCGCGGTAGAAGCGGGCCACCGGATACTCGTTCATGAATCCGTACCCGCCGAAGACTTGGGTGGCGTCGCGGGCGTTGTCCATCGCCGCGTTCGAGGAGACCAGCTTCGCAATCGCGGCCTCTTTCTTGAACGGTTCGCCGCGCAGCATCCGCTCGGCCGCATGGTAGTAGGTCAGCCGGGCAGCGTGTGCTCGGGTTTCCATATCGGCAATCTTGAACTGGATTGCCTGATAGCTACCGATGGCGTGGCCAAAAGCGTGCCGCTGCTGAGCGTAGGACACGCATTCGTCAATGCAGCCCTGGGCCAGACCTACCCCCAGCGCTGCGATCGCGATGCGACCCTCATCGAGAATGGCCAGGAACTGTGCATAACCTCGGCCGCGCTCGCCGAGTAGGTTGCTCAGCGGCACCCGGCAGTCGTCGAAGAACAGCCCGCGGGTGTCCGAGCACCGCCAGCCGACTTTGGAGTAGTTCGCGGAGACCGTGAAGCCGGGGTGCCCGGCGGGGACCAGGATGGTAGAGATCTCCTTCCGGCCACCGCTGACACCGGTGATCGCGGTGACGGTGACCACAGAGGTGATGTCGGTGCCCGAATTGGTGATGAATGCCTTGGACCCATTGATCACCCATTCGTCTCCCTCGCAGCGAGCGGTGGTGCGGGTAGCGCCCGCGTCGGATCCCCCACCGGGCTCGGTAAGACCGAAGGCCCCGAGCCGTTGGCCGGTGCATAGCTCCGGCAGCCAGCGCTGCTTCTGCTCCTCGGTGCCGTACCGGAAGATCGGCATCGCGCCCAGCGACACGCTGTCTTCCAGGGTGATCGCCACCGACGAGTCCACCCGCGCCAGTTCCTCCAGCGCCAGGCACAGGGCGAAATAGTCACCGCCCATCCCGCCGTACTCCTCGGGGAATGGCAACCCGAACAATCCCATCGCACCCATCTTCGCGACCAGCGCGTAAGGGAAGGTGTCGTGCTCGTAGAGATCCGCGATGACCGGGGCGACCTCCTTGCGGGCGAACTCCTCGACGGTAGCCCGCAGCGCCGCGTGCTCCTCGCTAAGCATTGCGCCCTCCCTTCGGTCGGGTGCTCGTGAGTGCGTAACAGTGTTCTAACACTGTTACGCACTCACGAGCGTCAGCAGCACGGTGTCGCGCTCGACGGTGGTTCCGGGGCGGGCGCGCAGCTCTCGGACCACGCCGTCGATCGGCGCGGTGAGCACATGCTCCATCTTCATCGCTTCGAGCACGAGCAGCCGGGCGCCTGCAGTGACCTGCTGACCCTCAGCGACGTCGACGGCGATGATGGTGCCGGGCATCGGCGCGTGCACCGTCCCGGCGGCGTCCTGCTCGGGGCGTCGCGCGGCGTCGAGGGGCTGCTGCTCGTGCAGCTCCCAGCTGCGCCCGTCACGGCCAAACCACACCGCAGCGCCGTCGACCGCGCAGGCGTAGCGACGGGTGATCTGATCAAGTGTGACGATCAGGTCCCCGCCATCCCACCAGGCCGACGCGCGGCTCGGGGCGCCTTCGCCGACTACGAGCTCGGCGGCGGCGGCCCGGCCCCGGGTTCGGACCTCGACCGGTTCGGACCCGCTGGCCTGCATCCGCCAACGGGTCCAGGCGGGCTCACCGATCCGCCAGCCGCCGGGCAGCGCGAACGGATCCACCACCGGCCCGGTGGGTTCCAATGCCAGCAGCGCACGCAGTGCGGCCGCGGCGAGCACGTCCCGCGGCAGCGATGCGCTGCGCGTCTTGCGACGCTCAACCAGTCCGGTGTCCAGCTTTCCGGCCTGCACGTCAGCATCAGCGAGCAGGCCGCGCAGGAACGCCACGTTGGTGCTCACGCCCAGGATGCTGATCTGGGCCAACGCGGCGTCCAGCCGGCGCAGCGCGGTGTCCCGGTCCGGACCGTGCGCGATGACCTTGGCCAGCATCGGGTCGTAGTCGCTGCCCACGGTGTCGCCGACCCGCAGCCCGGAGTCGACGCGAACACCCGCGGGTTCACGGAGCTGGAGAACGCGCCCTCCTGTGGGCAGGAACCCATTGGCGGGATCTTCGGCGTAGATCCGCGCCTGTACCGCGTGGCCGTCCGCGGCGACGTCGTCCTGGCGCAACCCGAGCGGCTCCCCCGCGGCGATCCGCAGTTGGTAGGCGACCAGGTCCAGACCGGTGACGAGCTCAGTGACCGGGTGCTCGACCTGCAACCGGGTGTTCATCTCCAGAAAGAAGAACTGGTCTGGGGTATCCGCCGGCACGATGAACTCGACCGTGCCCGCACCGGTGTATCCCACGGCCTTCGCGACGGCCACCGCGCACTGACCCATCCGGGTTCGGGTGGCAGTGTCGAGTAGTACCGACGGCGATTCTTCGACGATCTTCTGGTGTCGCCGCTGCAGGCTGCACTCGCGTTCGCCGAGGTGGACGATCGCGCCGTGCGCGTCCGCCAGCACGTGGATCTCGATGTGCCGCGCGGTGGGGATGAACCGTTCGACGAGCAGCGTGTCGTCGCCGAAGGCGCCGCGGGCCTCCCGGCGGGTGCTGGCGATGGCCTCGGGCAAGTCGCGCGCGCGATGCACCACACGCAGCCCTTTGCCGCCACCGCCGGCGGACGGTTTGAGCAGCACCGGGTAGCCCAGCGCGCCGGCCGCGACGGCCAACGCGTCATCGTCGCAGGCCCGGCCGTCGCTGCCCGGGATCACCGGGATGCCCGCGGCCGCCGCCGTCGACTTGGCCCGGATCTTGTCGCCCATCGCCTCGATGGCAGCGGCCGGCGGTCCGACGAAGATCAGTCCGGCGCACGCGCAGGCCCGGGCGAAGGTGGCGTTCTCCGAGAGGAACCCGTAGCCGGGGTGCACGGCCTGCGCGCCGGTGCGGGCGGCGGCGTCGAGGATCGCGTCGATGGACAGGTAGCTCGCAGCGGCCGGTGCTGGACCGATCCGGACGGCGACGTCGGCGTCGCGGACGTGCCGAGCGCCGGCGTCAGCGTCGCTGTACACGGCCACTGAGCGCAGGCCCATCGCGCGCAGCGTGCGGATCACCCGCACCGCAATCTCGCCGCGATTGGCCACCAGCACGGTGTGGAACATGCCGTTCACATCCGGAAGATGCCGAAGCGGCTGGGCTCAAGCGGGGCATTGGCGCAGGCGCACAGCGCCAATCCGAGCACCATCCGGGTGTCCGCCGGGTCGATCACCCCGTCGTCCCATAGCCGGGCCGTCGAGTAATAGGGGTTGCCCTGGTGTTCGTACTGATCACGGATGCGCTGCGCGAAAGCCACATCGCCTTCTGGGTCGTGCGCACCCCGGACGGCACCGAGGACCGTGGCCGCCTGCTCACCGCCCATTACTGAGATCCGCGCATTGGGCCACATGAAGAGAAACCGTGGCGAGTACGCTCGGCCACACATGGCGTAATTGCCGGCGCCGAATGAGCCACCGATGATGACGGTCAGCTTGGGTACCCGCGTGGTCGCGACCGCGGTGACCATTTTCGCACCGTGTTTCGCGATGCCGCCGGCCTCATATTCTCGGCCCACCATGAAACCGGAGATGTTCTGCAGGAACACCAGCGGAACGCCGCGCTGGTCGCACAGCTCGATGAAATGTGCACCTTTGAGTGCAGACTCGCTGAACAGGATCCCGTTGTTGGCCACAATGCCCACTGGATGACCGTGCAGCCGGGCGAAACCGGTGACCAGCGTGGCGCCGTATTCGGCCTTGAACTCGTCGAAACGAGACCCGTCGACGATCCGGGTGATCACCTCGCGGACATCGTAGGAGGTGCGCGAGCCCTCCGGCACCACGTCGTAAATCCCTCCCGCGGAAGGCTCCTCGGTGGCGATGACCTCCCACGGCCGGGGCGGGCGGGGCCCGAGGGTGCCGACGATGGAGCGGACGATCCGCAGCGCGTGGGCGTCGTCGTCGGCGAGGTGGTCGGTAACCCCGGAGATCCGAGAGTGCAACTCGGCCCCGCCCAGCTCCTCGGCGGTCACCACCTCACCGGTGGCCGCGGCGACCAGCGGCGGCCCGCCGAGGAAGATCGTGCCCTGATTG
>JAICSB010000322.1 GCA_025937115.1 Pseudonocardiaceae bacterium
CCGACCGGCGAGCT
Source organism: Pseudonocardiaceae bacterium (assembly GCA_025937115.1). Next base: position 15 of record JAICSB010000322.1, read on the forward strand.
CGGTGGAGGCCTGGATGTCCGCATTGTACCCAATGGGCAGGTCGACGACGGCCACCGAGTAGTCCTGGCTGGAGTTACCGACGCGCAGCACTTCGCCGTTGCGGACATACCACACGGTGCCCTTGGTATCCCGCAAAGTGGTCACCCGTAGACCCACGCCCTCGACGGTGCCGGTGGCTTCGCCGAGGTCGACCACATCGCCGACGCCGTACTGGTCTTCCACCATCATGAACATCCCGGACAGAAAATCCTTCACCAGATTCTGCGCGCCAAAGCCGAGCGCAATACCGAGAATGCCGGCCGAGGCGATGATCGGACCGAGATTGATCCCCAGTTCGCCCAGCACCAGGGTGCAGGCGACCCCGTAGATCACGAACGTCATCCCCGACCGCAGTACCGAGCCGATCGTGCGGGCCCGTTGGGATCGTCGTTGCCCTAGTACCCCGTTGCCCCGCCAAGACTCCGGGGCCCGCTCGCGCAGTGGCCGAAGCAATCCTGGCGGTGGTCCCTCGGCCGTCACCTGGGTCAACCGGTTGATCGTCCGGTGCACCATCAGCCGGATCAGTACCGCCAGTACGATGATCAGCAGGATGCGCAGTCCGGTGCCCACCACCGCATCGGCGTAGCGCGACAGCAGATCATTGTGGGTGAGGCGGTAAATGCGTGAACACCACGACCCGGTGTCCTGGGAACAGTCGGGTTGAGCGATCAGTGAGACGACGATCGGCTGGAGCACACCGGGACTGTATCCGTGACCTCTCTGTGACCACCGCCCGTGGCCGGTTCGACAGCTAGTCACCAGCACGACTCACGTCCTGATACGTGCGCGATCGCCACTTGGTGTGGTGGACTAGTCCCGCGCATCGGTGGAGGTGGTCGCGTGCACGACCGACAACCCAGCCCGGAGGGTCACCCAGCGGGGGCGGACCGGCGGACCGCCTCGTGCTCAGGAACCTCAACCGGGCTTATCGAAACCACTGTCATCGTCACGGACCCGGCTCCCACTCCGGGCGCACCGGTCTGGGGACGCCGACGGGTATTGCTGCTCAATGCCAGCTTCGAGCCGCTGACCGCGCTGCCGTTGCGTCGGGCAATCGTGTTGGTGGTGTGCGGCAAGGCTGATGTCGTCCATGGCGACGCCGCGGGCTTGGTACTGCATTCCGCGACCACCAGCGTCGTAGCCCCCTCGGTGATCAAGTTGTGCACGTTCGTGCGGGTGCCCTACCGGGCACGGGTTCCGATGACCAGGGCGGCGTTGATGCACCGAGACCGTTACCGCTGTAGCTATTGCGGAGCCCGCGCGGAAACCATCGACCACGTGGTGCCGCGCAGTCGAGGGGGCGAGCATTGTTGGGAGAACTGCGTGGCCTGCTGCGCGCTGTGCAATCACCGCAAGGCTGACCGGCTGCTCAGCGAACTGGGTTGGAAGCTGCGGGTGGCGCCGCGCGCTCCGCGGGGTCAGCACTGGCGGTTGCTGGCAACAGTGCCCGACGCCGATCCGCTGTGGTTGCCCTACCTCGGCGAGGTCGCCTGACGTTAGCGGCTACCTGGTGAGGCGGTGACCGACTCCGGTCAGCTACCGTGATCGGTGTGACATCGCTGGAGGTCATCCTCATCCTGGCTGGTACTCCACTGGCCATCATGATCTTGTTGGGGTTACTGACGCTACGGCCGAAGTTCGCTCGGACCCGCCGATACCGCCCCGGCGAGCAGTGGGACCACCCACCGGTGTTGTGGACGGCGACCCCCGAGGCTTTGCGCGACGAGGCGGCCCATGGCAGCCGGGATGGATCCGGTGAAGCCCGCGGAGGTGCTCGTGGCAACTGGTAACAAGCAGCACCGGGATCCTGCCCGGCGGGACCGTTCTCAGCGCGACAGGGACCGGCGGGAGTTCGTGCCGGGCGAGGCTGTCGTCGGTACGGGGCGCATCTCCGCCGCGCGAATGCTCACGCCGGTGCTGCCCACCCTTCCCTTCACCAAGTCCCAGCTCGCGACACTCGACGAGGCGCTGGTCCGGGCCAGCCGCAGCGCCAGCCTGCTTTTCGGTGTCTACCTCGGCGACCTCGGTTCGGACACCCGGGGTCGGGCTGAGGTGCTGCACGACTCGATGGGTAAGTGGGCCGACCATGCGGTGTTGGTGGCCGTCTCGCCCGGACAGCAGGTAGTGGAGGTCGTCACTGGTTGCAAGGCTGCGCACCGGCTTCCCGACCGGGGGTGCAAGCTAGCGGTGGAGAGCATGGTCGCGTCGTTCAAAGCGGGCGATCTAGCGGGAGGGCTGACCGCTGGCCTGCGGACCCTCGCCGCCCACGCGGACTCGTGAGTGCGAAACAGTGTTATAGCACTTAATGCCACTCACGAGCCGCCCACGTCGAAGACGCGGGCGGCCAGCGCCCGGACCACGCCGGCCCGCCCCTCGGCAACCAGTCGACGGAGTGCGGGCGGGTGCTCAGCGGCTTCAAGCCACCTGCCCGCAGCGTCGACGCAGCGCTGCTCGACGACCCAGGCGGGAAACAGCCCGACCACGCACGACTGGGCCCGCTCGGAGGTCCGGCGGTCCCACACGTCGGCGATCTCGGTGAAGTACCGGTCCAGGTAGGGCAACAGCAGCGGCTTCTGCGCCGGGTGGCTAAAGCCCCCGATGGTCGCCTCACTGATGGCGTTGGGCAACTCGTCGTCGCGCATCGCCTGCTGCCAGGCACGTTCCTTCCCAGCTGGAGTGGGAAGCAGCGCCCGGGTCCGCTCGGCTTGCCGGCGTCCAGTCGCGGTGGCGTCACGGACCTGCTCGGCGGCGATCTCCTCCTCTCCCATCACGCCGTGCGCGGCGAGTGCCTGCAGCAACCGCCAGCGCAGGTCGGTGTCCACCGCTAGCGCCTCGGGCACACCGTCCCCGGCCAGCCAGCCGGCCAGCACATCCAGTTCCGGCTTGCCCAGCAGCGACGTGGTGAGCGCGTTGACCAACGCGAGCTGGTGGTCGGAACCCGGGTCGGCCGCGCTGACAAGGTTCATCAGCGTGCCGGCGAACTTCGGCCAGCCGTCCTCGCTGGCCCAGACCGGATCGGCGTAGGAGGACAGCGCGAGCTGCGCCTGCGCCAACAACCGTTGCACCACGCCCACCTCGGTTTCGGCGGGCAACCCCGCCAGCACCACGGCGACGAAGTCCCTGGCCTTGAACTCAGCCTCGCGAGTCATCTCCCACGCCGCCGACCAGCACAGCGAGCGGGGCAGCGACTCAGTGATGTCGCCAATCCGGTCGACCAGCGTCGCCAGCGACTTCTCGTCCAGCCGCATCGTGCAATAGGTGAGGTCGTCATCGTTGACCAGCACCAGCTGGCCGGCTGGAACCCCGATCAGCTCGGGGACCTCAGTGCGACCCTTGCTGACGTCGAGCTCCACCCGGTGGGTCCGCACCAGCGCACCGCCGATCCGGTCGGCGGGGGAGTCATAGACGGGGGAGTCATAGACGGGGGAGTCATAGACGCCGACGGCGAGGCGGTGCGTGCGTAGTTCACCGGCGCCGGGACGGGCGCCGTCTTGGAGCACCGCGAAGGAGGCGAACGCCCCGGCACTGTCGACGGTGAACTCCGGTCGTAACGTGTTGAGCCCGGTGGTCTCCAGCCACTGCGCGCTCCAGCCGGACAGGTCGCGACCAGACGCTTGCTCCAGCGCGGCCAGCAGGTCAGCGAGGGTGGCATTGCCCCAGGCGTGCCGGATGAAGTAGAGCCGCAAACCGGCGAGGAACTCCTCCAGACCGACGTAGGCGACCAGCTGGCGCAGCACGCTGGCGCCCTTGGCGTAGGTGATGCCGTCGAAGTTGACCTCGACGGCTTGGACGTCGGGGATGTCGCAGGCGATCGGGTGGGTCGACGGCAGCTGATCCTGCCGGTAGGCCCAGGCCTTCTCCACAGTGGCGAAGGTGGTCCACGCACCGGTGTACTCGGTGGCCTGCGACTGGCACAGGACCGAGGCCCAGGTCGCGAAGGACTCATTGAGCCACAGGTCGTCCCACCACCGCATGGTCACCAGGTCGCCGAACCACATGTGCGCCATTTCGTGCAGCACCGTCTCGCAACGCCGCTCGTAGAGGAAGCGGGTGACCCGGCTGCGGAAGACGTAGTCTTCCAACAAGGTCACGCAGCTGGCGTTCTCCATCGCTCCCGCGTTGAACTCGGGAACGAAGCACTGGTCGTACTTCTCGAACGGATACCGCACCCCGAACGCGCGGTGGTAGAAGCCGAAGCCCTGCTTGGTCTCGGTGAACAGGCGCTCGGCGTCCATGTGCTCGGCCAGTGAGGCGCGGCAGTAGATGCCCAGCGGGATCGTTGCCTCGTCGTCGATGTACTCGTCGGTCCACTGCGCATACGGTCCGGCCACCAGCGCCACGATGTAGGGGCTGATCCGGGCACTGTCGGCGAAGACATGGCATATCGCCCCGGCCGCGGCGTCCTCGACGTGCTGGCGCGGCGCGTTGGAGACCACCATCCAGTCGGCCGGTGCTACCACCCGGATCCGGTGCACCGCCTTGAGGTCAGGCTGGTCGAAACAGGCGTACATCCGCTTCGCGTCC
>JAICSB010000203.1 GCA_025937115.1 Pseudonocardiaceae bacterium
ACTAGCGCAAGATCGGTCGGCAAGCGGCGGCGAGCGTCACGAATGTCCCCCCAGGTCAACGCCGTCCAGGCCCCGCGTCCGGGCTAGCCATCCGACCAGCAAGGTTGCGTCGACTGACCTGCGCGGAAATCCGCGCTAACTCGTGCACATCGGGTTCAGACCACATACCGGGGGCGAAGCTCCAGGTGGCCGTTAGCCACGGCCCCTGGTCGTGGTCACATACCAGCGCGTTGACCTCCAGGCCATGCGCCATCGGCATGCCGGGGTCACTGCCGCTAGAAAGCGCAGTCGCTTCCGGGGTCAGGACCCACTCCGCGTTCTCCTCTGTTCCTGTGGTGGTGGGAGCGGGGAAACGACCCAGGTAGTTAAACCCGATCTGGGGGCTGGGCAGGGCGGCCAGTTGTGGGCCGGTGTGGGGATTGAGATAGCGCAGCAGACCAAACCCGATCCCGTGATCGGGCAGGAGGTGTCAGATGGTCTGTGTACGGAGGCTCAGCCTGAGCTGAAGGAGTACATGTGATGACCGTGACCGATGACAACCAGCAGCGGGAGCACCCGCTGGGCGTCCCGAAGATGTCCGAACCGCGGGTCTCGGCCCGTGAGGCGATCAACGAGATGCTCGACGCGGGGTTGCTCGATGAGGTGATGGACCGCGTCGACGTCGGTGAACTGATGTTGACCGGTACCGGCGGGTTCCTCCCGAGATGATCAAAGCTGTGCTGGAGCGTGGTCTGCAGACCGAGCTGACCGGGCACCTGGGCTATGAGAAGGGTGACCCGGCCGGGCGCGGCAGCCCGAACTCGCGCAACGGCACCACCCCGAAGATGCTGGGCACCGAGGTTGGCGACGTCGCGCTGGACACGCCGCGGGATCGGGCCGGCACGTTCGAGCCGCGGCTGGTCCCGAAGGGCACACGGCGTTCCGACGGCCTCGACGACATGATCATCTCGTTGTATGCGGGTGGGATGACGGTGCGCGACATCCAGCACCACCTGGCCCGGACGCTGGGCACGGAGCTGTCCCACGACACCATCTCCAACATCACCGATGCGGTGCTGGAGGAGGTCAGGGCCTGGCAGACCCGGCCGTTGGAGGAGATCTACCCGATCATTTACCTGGATGCGCTGGTGGTGAAGGTCCGCGACGGCCACCAGGTCCGCAACCGCTCGGCGCACCTCGCGGTCGGGGTCGACCTGGACGGGGTCAAACATGTGCTCGGGATCTGGGTCCAGGCATCCGAAGGCGCGAAGTTCTGGGGCGGGGTGTGCGCCGAGCTGCGTAACCGCGGCGTGCGCGACGTGCTGATCGTGTGCTGCGATGGGCTGAGCGGGTTCCCCGAGGCGATCGAGGCCACCTGGCCGCAGACCACCGTGCAGACCTGCACGGTGCACCTCATCCGGGCGGCCATGCGGTTCGTGTCCTACACCGACCGCAAGAAGGTCGCCGCCGCTCTGCGCCCGATCTACACCGCACCGACCGTGGAAGCCGCCGAGACCGAGCTGCTCGCCTTCGCTGAGTCCGAGCTCGGGAACAGATACCCGGCCGCGGTCGCGACCTGGGAGAACGCATGGGAGCGGTTCATCCCGTTCCTGGCGTTCCCCCACGAACTCCGCAAGATCATCTACACGACGAACTCCATCGAGAGCCTGAACTACCAGCTCCGCAAGATCATCAAGAATCGGGGCCACTTCCCCGGCGACGGCGCGGTGATCAAGCTGTTGTGGCTGGCGATCCGCGACATCGAGGACAAACGCGCCCGGGCCCGCGCCAAGGAGAAAGGAACGCCCCGCGACCAGCGCAAAGCCCCCGGCAAGCTCGTCGAAGGCGCCACCGTGCAGGGCTGGAAACAGGCCCTGGGCGCACTCGCCCTGGCCTACCCCGACCGCCTCGCCCCCTACCTCACCTGACCACCCCCCACCCTTTCCCCCGTCCAAGCCGCACTTCCCGCCGCGCCGGAGGTGTCAACGTGCAGCGCCCGCAGCGCAGCGAGGACGAACGACGTTGACACCGACAAGCGGCGGGAAACGATCCAGCGACGGGGAAAAGGCGGGGGAAACACCACCACATCCCAGCACCACCCGAGAAGGTGCCTGACATGAGCTGTATCGGGAACTATACGACTATGGCCGTCCCGGACCGCACCCACCACGTCCCCCCACACCTCGACGAGTACAGCACCGCCGCTCTGAACGAGGCCACCGCCACCCTGGGCACCCTGCGCGGGCTGTCCTGGCTCGGCGACGCCGGCGCCGGCGCCGAACTGCACCTGCTCGCCAGCCTGCTCCGCCAAGCCCAAGCCCGCCTACCCGACGCCGTCGCCCAGGCCCGTGACCAGGACTACTCCTGGGCCCAGATCGGCGACCTACTCGGCACCACCCGCGCCGCCGCCTGGCAGCGCTACGGCCGACCCGGCCGGCGCGGCCACACCAAGCCAGTCACCGACTAGCCACAAGATCCACAGGAAACGCGACCAGATCTCTTACACAGACCCCTTGACAAGCTCATCGGGCAGCGCCCGCAACTGTTCTTTCACGCGTTTGATCGCCTGCCCCACCGCCGGACCGCCAGCAACGAGCTCTTCCCAGCTCAGCGCCCCAGGGTCAAGACAAACTGGGAACAAAGAAGTGAACCAGCCCACCGTGCGCGACAGGTCGACCCCATCGATGATTTCTTCCCGACCATGGCCTTCCACCTCCACCAGCACCGTGCTGTGCTCACCACGGCCGTGACGGCGCCGCCACTGGGCGACCGCGCAGGCCAACGCGGTCAACAACACGTCGTTGACCCCCCGTGAAACGCTGCCGGCACCCTGGTCAACAACGGGCCCGTGACCTGCGGGGGCAACGTCAACGTCACCTGCCGTGCCGCACCGGCCACATCCCGGTCCGGGTCGAGACACCGGTCGGTCAACATCGGATCCGGGTTGCTGAGCATCTGGGTCCACAGCGCCAGCTCCGCTACCCGCCCGGGGTCCTGGGCGTGGTCGTGCAGGTGCTGAGACCACCGCCGCAGCGAGGTCCCCACCGGCTCCAACCGCGGTGGGTGACCAGCGGTGATCGCTTCCCAGGCGGCCACCAGATCCGGCAGCAGAATCCGCCAGGACACCCCATCAACCACCAGGTGATGCACCATCACCAGCACCCGACCCGGCGCGTCGGGCCCGGCGTCAAACCACACCAGCTGAACCATCACCCCCGACCCAGGCGCCAACCGGCCCGCCGCAGCGTGGGCCTCCAGGTTGATCATCTCGCGCAGTCCGTCAGCGTCGAGACCAGTCACCTCAACCCGATGCACCACACCATCCGCAGCCACAGTCCCGGCCGGGGCGACCTGCAGCACCCACCCCCCACCGACCGCCGCCTCAGCAGAGGATGGGTATCTCAACCGGGACCGCAACCCGTCATGGTGATCCACCACCGCGCCCAGCGCAGCAACCACACGCCCAACGCCTAACCCAGGGGGAACCTGCAGCGCCATCGACTGATAAAACCGACCAACCCCACCGCCCCGCTCCCCCCACCAACACAGAATCGGTGTCCGCGCCACCACCCCGATCCCCGCCCCAGCAGCCTCAACCACCACCTGATCCAGGCCAGCGGCAACCCCCGCTAAACCCGCCACCGTGCGATGCTCAAACACATCCCGCACCGTGAAAACCACCCCAGCCGCACGGGCCCGACTCACCAACCGAATCGAAACAATACTGTCCCCACCCAAAACGAAAAAGTCATCATCCACACCCACCCCAGCCAGACCCAGCACCTGCCCGAACAACTCACACAGAATCTGTTCCTGCGGCGTCCGCGGCACCCGCCCCACCCCCACCATGAACTCCGGTGCCGGCAACGCATCGCGGTCGAGTTTCCCGTTCGGTGTCAACGGCAACTCACCGAGCACCACAAACGCCGAAGGCACCATATACTCCGGCAACCGCTCCCGCAGATGCTCCCGCAACACCTCCACCGACACAGCGCTACCCGCAACCAGCACCACATACGCGACCAGACGCTTATCCCCCGGCTCCTCAAACCGATCCGCCCGCGCGATCACCACCACCTGGCCGACCCCAGGATGCCGGGCCAACACAGTTTCGATCTCACCCAACTCGATCCGGAACCCCCGAACCTTCACCTGCTCATCAACCCGACCCACAAACACCAACACCCCATCCGGATTCCACCGAACCAAATCCCCCGTCCGATACATCCGAACCCCACACTCACCGAACGGACACGCCACAAACCGCTCCGCCGTCAACCCAGCCCGACCCAAATACCCCCGCGCCACCCCCAACCCACTGACATACAACTCCCCCACCACCCCAGGCGGCACCAACTGAAGACCAGCATCCAACACAAACACCCGAGTATTAGCAATCGGCCCACCAATCGGCGGCGGCAGCGACGTCGTCTCTGACAGTGGGCCGCTCATCGTGGCACACACCGTGACCTCAGTCGGGCCATAAGCATTGATCATCCGCCGGCCCGGTGACCAGGCCACGACCAGCTCTCGCGGACACGCCTCACCGGCCACGACCAACGTCATCGCCGGCGGCAAGCTCTCACCGGCCGGCAATGCCGCCAGCACCGAGGACGGCAACGTCGCATGCGTCACACCCTGGTCGCTGGCAAGCGCCGCAAGCGGCGCCCCGAACAGCAACTGCTCCGCGGGGGCCACCACCAGCGCCGCCCCCGACAGCAGGCTCATGCACAACTCCCAGACCGAGGCATCGAAGCTGGGCGAGGCGAACTGCAACACCCGACTGCGGGCATCGATCTTAAATCGCTCGATCTGCGCCACGACCAGGCTGGAAATACCGGCATGGCTGACCAGAACACCTTTGGGGGTGCCGGTGGAGCCGGAGGTGTAGATGACATAGGCGGGATGCTGTGGCAGCAAGCGGCCGGTGCGGTCGGTGTTGGTGGGATCGGTGTCCGCGTAGCTGTCCAACACCACCAGGGTGTGGGGGTCATCGAGCACCAATCGGGGTGTGGTGGTGTCGTCGGGGACGCAGTCGGTTGTCTGGGTGGTGGTGATCAGCAGCGCGGGGTGGGCGTCGGTGAGCATGAACACCAAGCGGGCGGGCGGGTAGTCGGGATCCAGGGGCAGATAAGCCGCCCCGGTCTTGAGCACCCCGAGCAAGGCGATGATCATCTCTGTTGAGCGGGGCAGGGCCAGCGCCACCAGCACCTCGGGCCCGATCCCCCGGTCGATCAGGGTGTGGGCAAGGTGGTTGGCCGCGGTGTTGAGCTGGGCATAAGATAACCGCGTGTCCCCGAAAACCACCGCGACCGCCTCAGGCGTGGCCGCGACCTGGGCCTGGAACAACTCGGGCAGACACGCCGGGGGTATCGGGGCGGTGGTGTCATTCCAGGTGTGCAGCAGCTGGTGACGTTCCTCGGCGGTGAGCAGATCGATCCGCCCCAGGGGCTGATCCGGATCAGTGGCGACCGCGATGGTTTCGAGTAGCCTTAGAAAACGCCGCTGATGACCGTACAGATCTTTCTTGCCGCAAACTTCCGGGTGCGCCTGCAAGTCGATCCGTGATCCTGAACCATCCCTTCTGTCCCAAACGTTAACCGACAGGTCACCGATCAAGCCACGCGAAACGTTGTGCGCCACGGTACGATACCCAGCGAAGCTAAGATTGTAGTCGAAAGAACTGATATTGACCACCGGAACAAAAGACGTCCCGGCGTTACCGACTAAGCCAAGGTCCCGATGGAGATCCTCACCCCGGTAACGTTGATGCTCCAATACTTCACGCACTTTTTGCGCTACTTGTCCTATGAGGTCGGACAGCCTCATGCCCGGGCGCACCGACAACCGCAGTGGCAACACGTTCGACACCATGCCCGGCACACGTTTGAGAACAGAGTCTTGACGAGCCGTGACCACCAAGCCAAGAATCACATCCTGCTCGCCGGTAAGACGGTAGACGTAAACTGCCGTCGCAGCAATCACAATCCGGGACCATCGCACTCCGGCTTGCTCTGCCGCTATATGAAGCCTATCCGCCATAGACGGCGGCAAGTAGGCTGTCTGACCCGATTCCGTCTGCGCCACGAGGCGCTGTTGTCACGTATGGAGGTGAGAGACCGTCCATCTCCTCGCCGTCGTAGCGGTGGGGTGAAGCTGGAGGCAGCCTGATCCGGGGGTCGCCGGGGAAGGTGGGAGCA
>JAICSB010000780.1 GCA_025937115.1 Pseudonocardiaceae bacterium
ACCAGCCGCCGCGGTCGGCGTTTTGACGCACGCCTATCCAACGCACACGATAAAGGAGCCTGGACGTCAGTGTGACCGATGGGACTGCTATCTCCCCGGCACGTAGAGGTCGAAGAGTCCGATGTCCATCATCTGGTAGCGGTCCATCGGCATCCGCATGTACGGGATCTGACCGTTTTGGTACACGTACGCGACCTCCGAAGGTTCGGCGGCGTTGACGGTGGCGTTCTCCTCGTCGAACCGGACGGGGAGGTGAACCGCCGCCTGGAAGCGCCCCGCGCCGAGGTAGTCGACCACGTACGCGCCCCAGTAGTCACCGGCGATGTAGGGGATCTGCCGGGTCTCCAACTCGCTGACCATCTGCTTGGCGTCGGTGTCGGGGTCGATCCACTCCCAGCCGGCCTGCTGATGCACCACGGGAACGCATAGCAAGAGCGCCCATACCGTCGGCACGGTGATCACCAGCCACGGCGAGTCGCGGATGCGCTCAGGGATCAGCAGCAGCCACGCCCCCAACCCCATCAGCAGCTCCGGCAGGAACGGCAGGGCGTACCGCCCGTCCGCGATGTTGCTGAGTGGGGCGTACAGCGCGAGGACCGGGAACGCAAGAACCCCGGCTACCAGGATCGGCAGAGCCTGTAGGCCCTTGCGGATCACCAGCAGCACCATCCCGACTATCGAACCGATGATCAGTAGGGCCGCGACCCCGACAGCCACCGCGTCGGGGCCGACCCAGTCCCCACCCAACTCGGTGCGTAGACCGAAGGCCCGCGGGAGCAGCTCGGCGACGAACCTGGTCACGCGCTCGGCGTAGGTGGCTTCCACCACCGGCGTGGCTGATGCCGGCCAGCCGTTCTGCGCCATGAACAGCAGCCACGGGCTGACTCCGAGCACCCCGCCGGCGGCGAGCGGCAGCCACCACCGGCGCAGCGCCCGCCGGCGGTAGAGCGTCGGCGCGATCAACGCCAGCAGCGCGACCGTGCCGAAGATCGGATGGCTCCACATCGCGAACCCCGCGGCGAACCCGGCGAAGCCCGCAGTCCGGGCCAGGCGTTGTTCCGTACGCATCGCGTGGCACGCCAACGCCAGCGCAGCGATCAGCGCGATGAATCCGGTCGTGTAGCCCATGTAGGGGCGCAGGAACAAGATCGCCACCGCGCCGGAGGTGGTCCACCCGATCAGCGCCAGTGCCGCGGCCGGTACCCGGCCGAAGATCGGCCGCGCCAACCGGTATAGCGCATAGGCGGCAACCACGGACAGCGCGGTCGGCACGATCCGCAGTGGCCACACCCCGCTCCAAAACGCCAGGAACGGCGCAATCAGGTAGGTCTCGGTCGTCGAGCCGTAGTCATTCCCGGCCACGATGAGGCGGAAGTTCCCACGCAGGACCTCGTACGCCTGCAGGCCGGTGACGCCCTCGTCGGCGTTCAATGGGACCAGCGACGTGTGCATCAGCCAAACCCTGATCAGCACCCCGATCGCCACCGCCGGGAGGCACGCGAGTAGCAAGGTACGGGTCGACACCCCGGCTCGGCGGTCCGACTTGGGGTCGGTCAT
>JAICSB010000062.1 GCA_025937115.1 Pseudonocardiaceae bacterium
ACCAACGATCTTGCGAAAACTGGCGTTAAGGAGCTGGGCGGTCGTTGAGGACGGCGCCGGGAGGTGCGGGCTGGTGTTGCCGCGCGGATCATCCGGCCGTTGATGACGTTGCCGTCGGGGTGGGTTCGAGGTGGCGGTAGATGGTCTTGCGGGAGACGTGGAAGGTTTCGGCGATCTCGGCGACTGTGTAGCGGCGTTTGCCGTCGGCGTCTTTCTCGTCGTACATCTGCCGGGCGACGGTGACCTGCCGGGCGGTGAGTTTGGGTTTGCGCCCGCCGGTTCGACCACGTGCCCGGGCGGCTTCCAGTCCTTCGAGGGTGCCTTCGCTGATGAGGTCGGCCAGCATCTCGTCCATCGCGCCGATGACGTGGAACAGGAACCGGCCGGCTGGGGTGGTGGTGTCGATGCCCTGCTTGAGGACCACCAGGTCGACGCCGCGGTCAGCGAGAAGCGCGGCGATCTCGGTGAGGTGGCGCACCGAGCGGGCCATCCGCGACAGGCGGGTGACGACCAGCTCGTCGCCGGCCCGGACATAGTCGAGGCACTGGTCCCACTCGGGGCGTCGGGCCAGCTTGCCTGATGCCGTGTCGGTCCAGATCCGCTCGCAGCCGGCTGCCGTCAGTGCGTCGAGTTGGGAGTCATCGGTCTGGGAGCGGGTGGACACCCGCGCGTACCCGTAGCGCGCCACCCTCATAGTGTCCCTCAAACGGTGCCGTCGGGGCTGTTGCGACTCGTTGTTTCCGCACGCTGTTATGACCCAGAGGTTACCTGGGCGAACTCAGTTGGCAAAGATCATTTCTTTATGGGTCACATACGGTCGATTCAGGGACGCTGCGCCAGAGCCAAGCACGCCGCCACGAGCCGTCCGCTCTACCTGGCCGCGCGGGGCCGTGATCGAGGTAACGCGCTGTTGTTCGACACGGAAGAGGCCGAGCGATACCGTGGCTGTAGTTGCCCTGGACCCCGGTGATGTCGATGACGTCCGCCGGAGGTGCGTGCCATGTCGGTACAGCAAGTCGATATCGGGTCGGAGCAATGTCCTCGGGTGGCAGTCTCCGCCGTCGACCGGGCTCTGGATGGCGCCGCTGCGTTGTGCTCGTGCACCGCGACGTCGCTATCCTCGGGCGAGATCATCGTGCTGCGGGTCGCCGGAGAGGTTGACCTGTCCACCGTCTCGGTCTTGCAGGCCGCGCTCACCGGCAACCTCACGCGAGGACCCCGCCACCTCGTTGTCGATGTCGCCGGGCTGACCTTCTGCAGCGCCCGGGGAGCAACCCTGCTCGTAGAGGCTGGGCGCACCGCCGCCGGGCGGGGAACCGGCTACGCCGTCACTGCCGCCGGTGGTTCGCTCCTGCGCATCTGGATGCTCTTGTGGCCCGCCGGCGATCTGCCGATCCGCTACCCCACTGCGGCAGTGGGGGTGATCGCCGCCATGGTGCGCCTGACCGAGGGGACACAGCGTCGTCCAGCGTGAGCAACGGCGGGCCCGATCCGATGTATCCGTCGATCTGACGGGTAGTTCACCAATGTTGAGCTCAACCGAGAGGAGCGACGATGTCCACGACAGATCCGGCCACTGCTGAGAACCCTCCTAGTGAGATCAGAGCGGGAGATGCAAAGCGGGACACGACAGGGGCGCCCGACACCGAAGCCGAGGCCGGAGTCGGCGGATCGGACACGGCTGAGCACCCCCAGAGTGGGAGTACCGGAGATGGTGGAAAGAGGAAGAAGGGACCCTCGCCCGAACCCGCTTCCGCCGCCGGAGTCGGCGGATCGGACTGAGTAAGATCGGCGCCTGACCATCAGGGCGGGTCTGAGTCATCGCACTGTCGTCATCTGGCCAGGCTCGCGTTCGTGATCGTCAGGTTTGCCAGCACAACGTGGTCCGGGGCGCCGCACTCCGTCCCGGACCACGATCATCTGCACCCAGCCGCCCTAACCCCGGGCGGACCGTCGTGTCCTGAGTTCGGGCGCCTCCGCGCACCTAAGGGGCCCCCGCACGGCTGCAGGTGTTGTATTAACTGGAACGCGCGGACTGCAAAAGTGGTGGGGGCCTGAGAGCGGTAAGGCAGGTGCGTTTGTGTATGTGGACGCCGAGTGACGGTATCGTTTCGATCTTGAGGCTCTAGGGTAGTTAGTCGAACGGCAAGGGGGCGGCCCATCCTGTGGGTCAAAGCGTCGTGCGTGGCAACTCCGCAGGATCAGCCCCAGGCTCTTCTCGGGCTGGTCGCTTGTGGTGTGGCTGGTGTCTGGGCTGAGGTGCTGTCGGCGGACAGAAGCGGTGATCACCCACTGGCACGGTGATCACTGCTGTGGCATCCTGGATCGGGACCGTTGGTCGCTCCAGTCGTGAGATTCATTTTGATCACGTTGGAGACCAGTTCTCGGGGTTCTTCGAAGTAGTCCATCACGATGATTCCAACACGCCCTGGTGGGGATCCGGCAAGATAGTCGTTCAGGCGGGGATTGATTGTCTCCGAGTAGCCGCTGGCCTGCAGGGTGACAGCGCTGGAAAACGTGATGTAAAGATCTTCGGGATCACCGCGTTTCGCTTTTTCTACATGCTTGACGACCAGCTCGTACTTGTCGTCAGGATCGCTATAGTGGTCTTCGACAGCATAGACCGGAGGCATCGCGCTTCTGGGGTTTCCGTGCTCGTCCTCGCTGCTCCTCGTGGTGGTGTTATCCAGCCAATATGTGACATCGAATCCCATACCGCGGTCACTCTCAAATCTGCGCAGCAAGACGATCTTGCCGCGAACGTCTCCCAATGGGGTTGCGGACGTAAACGCCGGTGCGGTGGTCGCGGAGCTGTCACCGCGAGAAGGGGAAACATAATTGTAGAACGGCGGTGCAGTCCCCACCTGCTGCCACGTCTGGTTTTCGAACTCATCGTCAAAGGAGCGCGTATTGTCCCATGACTCGGGATCTCCCCTCAACAGCCTACTGAGGACTTCAGAGGGAGCGAAATCCCCCAGAGAGCCATCGAAGCGGTCCTCTTCCTCGACTGACATCAAGATGGTTTCGGAAGGGTGCCGCACAAGGAAGTCGACACAAATTTTCAGGACATCTTTGTAGGTTTTTCCCATGTATATCACATCGTGGTGCACGAAAAGGTCATCCTGATAGTGTGCGAGCCTGATGTCGAGAAAACGTATCCCCGAATCCAGCTGCTCCGCGAGGTCCAGGTTCTGCGTCTTGGCAAGTCCCATGGGCCCATCGATACAGCCGGAATCATGGGTTCCGGGAATGCTCAGCGCCGTCACTAACACGTTATCAGGAATGTCACCCATCCAAGAGCTGAAGGAAGTGACCTCGCCCACCGCGTCTTCCGGGCTGCCCGCCGGCGGCTCCTGCCCCGGCAGCTTGTTGCCGGTGAGCTTGCCGGCGGCCTGCGTGGCCTTGCCCTTCAGCTCTTCAACTTTATCAACGATCTTGTCTCCGATAGCCATCTGGATAATTCCTTTCGTGCGGCGCGCCACCGTGCCGGCGGTGGCGACGTCGCGAACGGGCAACCCGCGTCGAGCCCGACGAGCAGACCCCGCGCATCGACGCGGCGGAGATGTGGGGCCAGGTCACGGCCGTCACCGGCGCATAGGCTGATCACCCCTTCATTCGTCGTCGGGCAGGTCTGGGTCGCGGAGCGGGCGGCGGCCGGTGCCGCCCAGCTCCTGGGCTTGGAAGCTGTAGTGTCCTGCGACGTTGATGTGTTTGTACCAGTACGGATGCAGCCGCGCGACGTCCTCGTCGCGCACCGGATAACCAGATTTCCGCAATTGATTGAGGATCATGTCAAGGTAGGCGGTATTCCATAGCGTGATGCAATTGGTGATCAGGCCCAGCGCGCCTAATTGGTCTTCCATCCCGGCGTGATACGCCTCGCGCAACTCGCCCTTGCGGCCGTGGAAGACGTGTTTGGCCAGGCCGTGGCGCTCTTCTTGCAGGTTGCGCATCCGTTTGATGCCCCGCCGATACGGTTCCCGGTCTACGTAGGTCAACACGTGCAGGGTCTTAAAGATCCTGCCGAAGTGGGCCAGCGCGTCGCCGAGCTGGGTGGGGTTGCCCCCGCGCTGGAGCATGCGCATCGCGTCCGAGGCGCTGATCTGGCCGTTGTGCACCGAGGCGACCACCCGCACGATGTCGGGCCAGTGCCGTTTGACCCGCGCCAGGTCGATCTTGCCCCGCGCGGCCTGGTCCAGCGGTCCGTAATCGGCGCTGGGGTTGGTCCGCCACAGCTTCTGGTCGGGCAGATCGGCCAGCTCGGGCCGGTAGTCGACGCCCAGGAGTTTGAGCAGCCCGAACACCATGTCGCTATAGGAACCGGTGTCGGAAATGAACACCTCCGGTCGGACCCCGCCGTCACGGCGGTACATCAGATCGGCCGAGTACAGCGAGTCGCGGGGTGTGCCAGCCAGCACCAGCCCGGCCAGCCCCACCCCCTGATCGTTGATCATGTTCAGGAGCGTGGTGCCTTTTTTGCGACCGAAGAACTTCGGGTTGGGTCGGGCGTCGATGCTGCGCACGGGAACCACGAATCGGGTTCCGTCGACCGCGGCGACCAGCCCGCCGCCCCACAGCTCCGCCGTGGCGATGCCGGCCTGCCCGGCGATGAGCGTGGCGTTGGCGCGGGCGTGGTTCTCCGCGCGCACATAGTTCTGATAGACGTGCCCAATCCGAGATCGGGTCAACGCCTCCACCCCTGGCGTGACCACAGGGCCCCAACCGACGTTCAGCGATTGCGCGGTGAGCACCGCGGCCAAGGTGAGGTCGAGGTTGTCGCTGATCCGCGTGCCGCCGCCGGAGATGTGGGTGTAGGCGGCGGTGAACTGGGGATGCCAGCCCATCACTTCCAGGATCAGCTCCCCGATGTCGACCCGGGGCATCATCGCCTGGCAGTGCCGACGCAGCTCGACCAGCGTCGCCGGCTCCGGGACCGCCTTGAGTCCCGCGGCGTGCACCCGTCCGTCGGCGTCGACGGTGATGTCCCCCTCGGCCGCGCGGGCGGCCATGTGCCGCCACATCGCGTCGAGCTCCGTCGCGCACTCGGTGAGCAACTCGGCGGGGTCTTCGGGAAGCTGCAGCGAATCCATCAGCGACTCGCGGGCCGATTCCCACGCCTGACCTGAGAGCAGCTGCGCTCGCGGGTCGGCCCACCGCGAGGACGCCACCGCGAAAATGTCGCGCCGGCGCAACCGCTGATGGAACTGATCCAGCACGCAGAACACATACGCGACCCGGTCCACCGTTTCCGGCGGACGTCCCCGCGGCAACACCAGCTCCCGCCAACCCGGCGTCACCACGTCGATCGCAACCTTGCGAGCATCGAGGAAACCGGCCGGAACCCGCTTGCTCGGACCCACCTCGAGCAGCCCCGGCAGGGCTTTGAGCGCATCCAGCACCGGCGCGGCGTCAGTCGTCGCCCCGAACTCGATCGTCTCGGCCAACAACCGCTGGAACTTGCGGACCATCGGATAGCGACTCAGCAACGCCGACCGCCACTCACCGTCCGGATCAGCATCCGGGGGCAAGATCTGGTGAATGTTGGCCACCGCGGCCCGCAGCTGCGCACGGGTGGCCACATTCTCGATCGCGTCCCGCAGCACATCGATCGTGATCGAACCGTCCCATTCCTCAGCCGCCAACAACACGCTGACCGCCGAGGCCAGGCGGCTGGCGGCAGTGGGATACCGGATCGGCAGCTCGCCGGCCGGCCACAAGAGCATCCAGAGGCGAATGACCAGGCCAGAGGCGCCAGTAACAGCGTAACCGGTTCCCTGACCACCGGCGGTGCGCCCGGCCCCTACGAGCAAGGTGAGCCCCGAGCGCTGCAGAAGGTCAACCCGGCGAGATCGACAACGAGATGGCAGGGTCCACGCGCGACACTGTCGGCCAGCGCGGCCTGCAAGACCGAGACGGTGGACAGATCAACCTCCCCGGCGACCCGCAACACGATCACCTCGCCCGCCGGCGACGACAGTGACGTCGAGGTGCATGAGCACAGCGCAGCGGCGTCATCCAGAGCTCGGTCGACGGTGGGGACCGCCACCCGACGACAGTGATCTGATCTGGCGTCGACTTGCTGTACCGACATGACAAGGCACCTCCGGCGGACGTCGATGACGAGGTCGCCGGGGTCCGGAGCAACTACAGTCACGGTATCGCCCGGGTCTGTCCCGTGTCGAACAAACAGTGCGTTACCCCGACGTCACCGCGGTCTCGGTGCGGCTGGGCACGCGGCCGGCACGTCGCCATCGCTCGGCAGCCAGAACGCGGCCCGCCATTTTGGCGCCATCGACCGATGAAAGCGCTGACGGTGTGCCGGCGCCGGAGGGGCTCGGTGTCCGTTGATCGATCCGCATGCCACACCACGTCGTGACCGGGCTGCTCACGCTGGCCTTCGCTCGCCGGACTGCTTAGCCGATCCCGACGACGCGCGGGGCCTGAAACCACTCGCGCTGCTCACCGACGCCCAGACCGCGCTGGAGGACGCCGGCGACGACCTGGAACGGATCCATGACTGGGTCACCGAACTGGCCACAAGCCTGCACCGCTAAACCAGATCTCGGGGTCGGCGACAACCCGTCCTCGACGCGATCGGTTTGGTCGCTGCCGGTTGCGTTGCGCCCTCTTGACACCTAGACGCTAGGGCTGGTCCCCTCACCGTGGGTGCACCACCGGCTGCGTGCCCTGAACACCGTGCGCGGCCGCCAGGTGGCGACCGCCATGTGATACGAGGGAGGGCCGCCCGTGGGTAAGCATGATGACAAGGACAAGGAAGAAGACGAGCGCAAGCAACAAGGCAACGGTCAGGTGCCGGCGGACACGCGAATATCACCGAAAGATCCAGAGGGCAAGCACAGCGAACCAGAGGATGACCAGAAGTGACCGATCCGGCACCTCTGCTGCGCCGCATGGTCGATGACCTCACCAGTACTGGGGTCCTGGATCCACCATGGCGGGAGGCATTTCTTGCCGTGCCCCGGCACGCATTCATCCCCGACACGATATGGCGCCAGCAACGCCGGGAACTCGTGCCGTTTCACCGGGCCGATGACCCGCTCCGTTGGCTGGAAATGACGTACGCCCCCACCCAGGTTCTGATTACCCAGGTCGACGACGGAAACCCGGTCGGGCCGGGACTGATCGGTGATCGCATTTCCAGCTCGGCGAGCCAGCCCAACGTCGTCGCGCTCATGCTCGCCGCGCTGACCGCCGAGCCCGGGATGACGGTCTGCGAGATCGGCACCGGCACCGGCTACAACGCCGCGCTGCTGGCCCACCGGTTGGGCGCCCAGAACGTCACCACTATTGAGGTCGATGCCGAGCTGGCCACCCGGGCCGGCGGCGCACTTGCCGCCGCCGGCTATGCACGCGTCACGGTGGTCACCGGCGACGGCGCGCACGGCTACCCACCCCGAGCCCCCTACGACCGGATCCTGTCGACGGCGGCGGTCGGGCAGGTGCCCTCTGCGTGGGTGGAACAGACCCGGCCGGGCGGTCGGGTGGTCACACCATGGGGAACGGCGTACCTCAACGGCGCGTTGCTGGCGCTGACCGTGGGCGAGGACAACACTGCGACCGGCCGCCTAGTCGACAACGTGGCGTTCATGTGGCTGCGCGACCAACGCCTCCCCCTGACCTGGGTCCGTGACTGTGTATACGACGAGGACAAAGCCCTGGTCAGCCACACCCACATCCAGCCCAGCAAAGTCACCGATGACTACCATGCAGCGTTGGCTATCGGCCTACAGGTGCCCGAGTGCGAATACCGTTTCTGCCGCGCAAAGGACGACTCCGGCGAATACACAGTGTGGTTCCTTGACCCGTCATCTCGATCCTGGGCCAGCATTGACTACGCCCCCGGCGCCGACACCTACGAAGTGAACCAGCTAGGTCCACGCCATCTCTGGGACGAAGTCGAAGCCGCCTACACCTGGTGGGTGCAAGCGAACAGCCCCACATCAGACCAATGGCGATTCACCATCACCCCGACCGGCCAACACGTCGACCTCACCGGCACCCTCCGCCGCGAGCACGCCCCGACCATCGCCAAAGGCGCATGAGATGATGAGGCCGGCCATGAACCGGGTCGGCCAGCGCGCCGGAACCGGGTTCTGATACTTCTCAGCAACTGATGGCCCTGCGGGCGACCAACTGATGCGCGCGGGAGCGACCACGATCACCGAGGGCGACGCCATCGCCTTGGATGATCGGATTCAGGGTCTTGCCGGTGGGTCGATCATCACCCATACCGTTCGCTTATCGGAAGCCAGGGGCTGATGGCCACCAGGCGGGCCGCGTTTAAGTTCGTGGTGACCAACCCGGATACCGACTTCGCCGAGATCGCGGACCTGGTCGAGGAGTTTGGCCTGGGCGCTTCGATGACGACCAGCTGATCAGCCTGCGGCCCCACCTGGTGGTCGACGACCAGGCGGGGATTTTCCAGCCGGCGGGTGAGTTCGCTACGGCAGCTGATCATGGGGCGGACTCGGTGTGGAGGACACCGTGGGCGACGGCGGTCAGCAGGGCCTGGTGGTCGCGCTCGGTTTGGTCGGCGTAGCCGCGGGCGAATCGGCACATGGCGCGGCCGACCTTGTCGCTGTTGCCGAGATAGCCGGCGATCATGGAGGCGCCGCTGGTGCGGGCGTGGCCCTTAGCCAGCAGCAGGCCGCAGATCCCGGCGTAGTCGGCCAGGGCGTGGGCGTCGATCCCGTCGACGGTGACGGCGCCTTTCATGTCCCGGAATTGTCGGACGTAGTACTGGTGGTCTCCGACGGTGGTCCATCCCAGCAGCGGGTCGCTGACGGTCTGCAGCGCCTGCTGGTACTCCACTACCCGCTGGCCCTGGTGGGCGTGCCAGGCCGAATCGCCGTGGACGAGCCGCGCGACGACGGACCGGCGGGCCTGTTTGAGCTGGAGGAACACGACATCGTCGGGGCTGCTGCCCTGGCACAGCGCGATGTAGGCACGCAGACCCACCGAGCCCACCCCGACGACCTTGTGCGCGATGTCGACGATGCTGTACCCGGCCAGGATGCGCGCCCAGTGGGGAGGCAGCGTCTGCAGGTAGGAGTCCAGTGCCTGGGCGATTCGCTCGGCCTGGGCGGCGTCCGGGCGGGTGATGAGCGGGGGCTCCTCGACGATGTGGCGGGTGCCGTCGCGTTGTTGGGTGAAACGTGGCAGCGCACGGTCGCTGGTGCGTCGGCGCGCCCGTTTCGCGGCCCGCTTGATCTCCTTGCGCAGCGTGTCCCGGGTCGCGGTCGTCTGTAGCCGGTCAACGTCGAGCCGCTCATAGGAGCGGGCCAACAGCGGCTGCTCCGCTAGGTAGGCCATGTGCTCGCGGTAGGCGGCAACACAGCGCGCAACGGCCTCCTCGCAGGCGTGCTCCGGGGAACTGTTTTGCCGACCGGCGACCCACACGCTGGTCACCAGCCGGCGCAGATCCCACTCCCAGGCGCCCGGGTGCGCCTCATCGAAATCGTTGAGGTCAAAGACGAGATCGCGCTCGGGTGAGGCGTAGAAGCCGAAGTTGCCCAGGTGCGCGTCACCGCAGATAACCGGGGTAATCCCGGTGGAGGGCAGGTGAGCGAAGTCCTCGGCCATGATCGCGGCGGCGCCGCGGAGGAAGGCGTAGGGAGAGGCGATCATTCGGCCGATCCGGACCGGGATCAGCCGGTCCAGCCGACCCTCGTGGGTGGCAATGATCTGTTGTACTGGGTCGGCGCGGCTGTCGAGCACGCTCCAGTTGCCCAGCACTGATCGGGGCACCCGCTTGCGCAGCGACCGCCCGATGGCGTAGCGCTCCGGTCGGGGAGTCGCCGGCTGACGCAGCGACACAAACCCCCGGCTATCCGCCGAGACGAGAACGACATGCTGATCGCGATCTCCTCCGCCGTCGTGGCCACCCCGCCCGGACGTCATCCAGCAACTCCACGACCCGGAACGTCCATACCACCTCGCAGCATGGGCAATCACCGACTCGCCTGCGGAACTGCCAAACAGCCCGCTACTACATCACGCGCGGCGGCACTGGCGAGCCAGACCCACAAGCATCTGCCTTCCGGGTCAACATCGACTGTACCCTCTGTTCGATCTCGGAGTTCACGTCTCAGTGACGCTGTTACACTTTCGCAGGACCGTCCGGGCCAGGCGCAGAGATCCCCGATCGAAGATGCAGAGTCATGGTGTAGCCGGTGGTCGGCACCTCGTCCGTCGCTGATGCCGCCCTCCGCACCGACGCCCTGGCGTTGGTACCATTCCCATCCGAGTGATCAACTAGCAAGATCACAGCCAAGTTTTGCTCCACGCTTATGACCGATCGCCATACATCACCGCGCAATCCCACAGAACCCTGTCGGTTGCGTGACCAGCCGCGACACATCACCGCTGGCTACCACGAAGCGTGACAAAGTAACGGAACGACCACCCGTCCAGTGTGGGTTCGATTTCCGTCCTGAACTCAGACACCGTCCGGCGCAGACACCGGTGGCGTCTCACGAGCGGTGTAAACGAGCGGACGTGAAGATCCTCTCGCTGGGGTCAGTCTAGGCCAGGGCTCCGACGGTGTCGGGCTCGTCGGCGGCGGGTTGTTCGGCGTGTCGTAGCGGGGTGGGTGGGTCGAGCAGCTCCGGCGCAGGTCCTGGAGCTGGCGTAGCCCCGCCGCGGTCATGGTGAACCCGCGCCAGCCCCGCGAGCCGCGGTCGAGGACGGCCCAGACCAGGCTCAGGCAGCTGGTCTCGCCGGGCAGCCGGCCGATGACCTTCACGCGGCGGCGGGTCTCGCCGAAGGTACGTTCGATGAAGTTGGAGTGCCGCACCCGGTTCCAGTGCTCTCGGGGGCAGCGCAGGTAGTGAGTGAGCTGCTCGCGGTCGGAGAGCAGGCAGCGCACCGCGGCCGGGTAGCAATCACGCCAGCCGGCGAAGTCGTCGATCTTGGTTTGGACGTGGGCGACGGCGTGGAGGCCGGGCTCGACGGTGTCGGGGACGTCAAAGATGGCCCAGTAGTCGGCCTTGACCTCGTCCTGGGCGTTCTTCGGCACACTTTGGGCACCAGGTCATCGAGGCGGCGTTGTTGCCAGGCCGCCATCTCGGTGGCGATCTCAGTGCAGATCCGCGACACCGTCGACCGCGACACCGTGGCCTGCTCGCCGAGGGCCTCGCCCAGGGTGGCCTCCACGTCCCGGGTCGAGAGCCCGCGCACGAACCCGGCGATGACCAGGCTCTCCAGCGCGTGGGTCTTGGTGACCCCGGTCCCGAGCAGCCGGGAGGCGAACACCTCGGTGGTGCCCCGCAGCTTCGGCCGCGACAGGGTCACCGGACCGGTGGTGGTCTTGATCGTGGTCTCGCCGTAGCCGTTGCGGCTGCCCGGGCGGGCGTCGGCGCTGG
>JAICSB010000184.1 GCA_025937115.1 Pseudonocardiaceae bacterium
CGGTGGCCGGACCCGAAACGGGCCCCCGCGGTGCCGCCCCATGGACATAGAGTTGTCGACGATCGCGCGGTGCCACGTCGTGATGCCTTGGCTGGGGCAGCTCGTAGTGAACCGGTCGGGAATGATCGGCGTACTGGCGTTCGGCATTATAGATCTGGTGGAACTTCCATAACATGCGGGCGAAGTTCGTCTGGCCATGTGCCAGGTGCCGGCCCACGATGCGCGCGGTCTTGGCCAGCGCCGCCATCCCGAGATGCTTGCGGTTGATCACCTCTTGGGTCTTCACCAACTCTCGGTAGAACTGCGCCAGCGGCAGCCTCGTCGGCAGCACGGCGTGCTGGATGTCGAACAACCGGTAGTCCAGCGACGTCAGGGCCCGAGCCTCGGTGTGCCAGATCTCAGTTCCCGGGTAGGGCGTCATCACCGACAGGTGCACGATCTCGGGAACAGCCAGGGCCCACTCGCGGACCTGCTGGAACCGTTCGACGTCCCACTGCGGGTCGACGATGAGGTTGATCGCGACGGCCAGGCCGAGCTTGCGGGCGACCTCCAGCGCCCGGAAGTTGTCGTCGGGGCTGACCCGCTTGCGGAACAGCTCCAGGCCCTCGGCGTCGAGCGCCTCCATGCCGAGGAACATGTACTTCAGCCCGAGCCGGCGCCAGCGCTTGAAGACCTCCTCGTTGCGCAGCAGCACATCGGCCCGGGTCTCCAGGTAGTAGGACTTGTGGATGTTGCGGCGTTCCAGCTCGGCGGCGATCGCGTCGCCGTGTTCCGGCCGGATGAATGCGACGTCGTCGACGATGAACACGCCCGGTTCTGGCACCGCGGCGAGGTCGTCGACGGCCGCCTCCGGGGAGGCCCGGCGGTAGCTGCGGCCGTAGAACGTCCACGCCGAGCAGAACGAGCAGTCCCACGGGCAGCCGCGGGTGAACTCCACCGACGCGGCCGGGTCCAGCACCCCGATGAAGTACCGTTTGCGGCGGCGCAGCAGGTCGCGGGCGGGTAAGGGCGCGTCGATGCTGGTCAGCATGCCGGGTGCGCCGGGTCCGGTGCCGGTGAGCGTGACCGCACCGGGTACCTCGTGCGCCGCCCGGTCCGGCAGCGCCGCGAGCAGCAGGGGTGCGGCGACCTCCCCCTCGCCGCGCAGCACCGCGTCGATCGCGCCGTCAGCTTGGTCGAGGACGTGCTTGGCGATGAACGACACGGAGTGACCGCCGACGAACACATACGGGCTGGGTCGCAGTCGCTTCACCCGGTGCGCGAGATCGATCACCTCGGGAACATTCGCGAGATAGTTCAGCCCGAACGCGACGGCGTCCGGCTCGAACCGGGCCAGCTCCCGGTCCAGCTCGGCGGTGGTGTGGGTCTGCAGGTCGATGATCGCGACCTGATGCCCCGCCTCCCGGGCGGCCGCGGCCACCCGCTCCAACCCCAATGGCTCAAGCCGCAGAAACAGCTCCGAATACATCAATGCACTCGGGTGCACGAACAGCACCCGCATAATGGCCCCCTTAGAGTCGACATGTGCACTGTTAGACCACCCAGGCACATTGCTGGCGACTTACCCACCGGCGAAGGCGCACAAACGGGGTCGCGCGAGCGGGTCGGCGGATCATCGACGCCGCAACGTGCTCACCTGGTCGGCGTAGGCGATTCCGTCGGCGCAGTAGTGCTGCTCGTCCCGTTTACCTCAGCCAGGTTCTGACATTCGGGCGCCTGGTCGATGGCGGCACGCAGCTGCGGGTCCGCGGTGAGCGTGTTGAACAGGCCGACGACGTGGCTGGCCGCACCGAAGGCTCGCGTCATCGCGGCCGCGTCGTTGGGATTAGCCTGGTTGAGCTGCGTCAACGTGTCGTTGAGACTGTCCCGCAACTGGCTGAGCTGGGTGGTCATCTGACCCAGGATCTGCGGCCCGTTCGCTACTGGGGGCGGGCCGATTGCGGAGATCCGGTCGGTCGCCTGTTGGGTGGCGTTTCGCGCATTGCCTAGATAGTTGATGTAAGCCTGCCGCGTTGCGGCCATGTTGTTGAGGTCAGGCTGAGGTGGCGAGCCGAGCTGGCCCAAGGCAGGGCGCAGCGCCTGGCACATCGACGTGGCCCAGGTGACGGCCGCCGCCTGCGGTTGGGCCGGCGGCGTCGAGCTCATCACCGGTGGCGAAGGCGCGGTGGACGACGCGCCAGGTGCGTTGGTGGGATTGGCACAACCAGCCAGCGCAAACCCCGCGGCGACAACGACAACGGCAAGCGGACGGCGCAGGATCGCGCCCTTCGTTCTCTGCATCGCAAGTGCTCCTGTTTCTCTATCGGACCGGGCTCCCCGCCTGGCCGTTTGCACGTAATACAACCGGCTACCCGGTCGCGCGGACGGTAACCGCGCGACCGCCTACGAATTCGTGTCGCACACCTGGTGCCAACCGGCGCAATTGCGATTCCCAGCCCGCTATCTGGGCGATCGTTCCGAGCTGCCTGACGGCTGTTACCCAATCGTCTTGCCCACGTTCTCAAGATCGTCGATACTGAGCGGTGGTGACCGTGCAGGCATGGGTGCAGGCATGGGTGCAGCCAGCCGGGCCGCCTGGAGCGCGAAGGGGACCGAGCCTCGGTCCGGGGTCACTGATAGTCCCGGAAGGAATCGACCGGCGTGGCGGGCGTAGCGCTGGTCGTGGATGCGGTCGCAGGGGTTGACCCACCACCGACGGAAATGTTGACCTTATTCCGTATTGAGTGAAATATGAGCATTGGGTCAAATCACTGGACCACGGCGAGGTTACGGACTTCCAACTGCCGGTCGGGGAGAGGTCAGCGATGCAGATTCGGTCCTGGTATGTCCTGCTCTCCACGGCATGGCTGCTCGCTGGGCTGGTCGGCTGCGGCGGCAAGGAGATCGACGAGCCGGTCACCAAGATGTCCGATCTGGTGGCCCTGTGCAGCGGTCGGCATTCCACCACCGCGGCTGCTTACACCGGCGCACCCCCGCATCCGATCCTCGTCGTCAGACCACAGGGTGCGGTCCAGGACATGTTGGAGAACCCGAGATTGGCCGTCTACGGGCCGCCCTGGAACCCTCAGGACCCGACAGCAGTCCAACTGGTGGCGTGCACCGAGAGCGACGGTGGCGGAGCGGACTCGGGTCTGCTATGCCCATACCCCTCCGGGCAGTCAGCGTCGCTGCGGTTCGCGGACTACACCATCACGGTCTACGAGGCGCGCACCGGCGCGAAGGTCGGCGAAGCTCACGTCGAGGCCCGCGACACCTGTCCTTTATCAGCATCGGTCTACCGGCAAGACCCAGTGGTGTATGCGGCGCCATCACCTCAGCAGTATTTCGACGCACTGGAAACCTTTGTGAACCGGAGATAGCCGGCTGAAACTATCGTGAATTGACTCCAGTCTTTCTCCTTACCTGACGGTGGCCGGCACCGGCATGGACCAGTGCGGGGCCGAGCCATTGCCCACCGGCGCCGCGATTGGGGCGACCGATCTGGCGGCGCGGACGATGCCGGCGACGTCCAGGTCGTGTTCCCGCAGCAACTCACCACGTCCCGCGTGCGGGAGGAAGTGCTGGCCCAGGCACAGGGTGCGCAGCTCGGCCCGGGAGCCGATGGACCGCAACGATCGGGCCACCGCGTCCCCGAAACCACCGGCGTCGGCGTTCTCCTCGATGGTGACCACCAGCCGGTAGCCATCGGCCGCGCGGGCCAGTGCCGGATCCACTGGCAGCAGCCAGCGTGGATCCACCACGGTGACGTCCTCGCCGGCCGACGCGAGCTCGGCGGCGGCCGCCACTGCGGCCTGCGCGCAGGCTCCGGCCGCCACCACCAGCACGCCCCCGCAGCCGTTGCGGGCCAACACATCAGCCCCGCCGATCCGTCCGATCGCCGGCAGGTCCGGGCCCACCGCACCCTTGGGGAAGCGCACCGCAGCTGGGCCGGGGTGCGCGATGGCCTCGTGCAGCAGCACGCGCAGCCGCGGTGCGTCGCGCGGCGCGGCTACCCGCATCCCGGGCACGACGCCGAGCAGGGACAGGTCCCACATCCCGTTGTGGGAGGGCCCGTCGTTGCCGGTGACACCGGCCCGGTCGAGCACGAAGGTGACCGGCAGGTGGTGCAGCGCCACGTCCATCAAGACCTGGTCGAAGGCCCGGTTGAGGAACGTCGCGTACACGCATACCACCGGATGCAGGCCGCCCATCGCCAGGCCGGCCGCGGTGGTGACGGCGTGCTGTTCGGCGATCCCGACGTCGAACACCCGGTCGGGGAACTGCGCGGCGAAGCGGTGCAGCCCGGTCGGGTGCAGCATCGCGGCGGTCAGCGCCACCACCTCCGGGCGCTCCCGGGCGCTAGCCAGCAGCTCGTCAGCCATCACCCCGGTCCACGACGGTCCCGCTGCAGCCGTCGGTGGGGACACCGAGTGCATGCAGTCCACCTCGTCGTTCTCGGCGGGCGGGTGTCCCTTGCCCTTGACGGTCACGCAGTGCACCAGCACCGCGCGTCCGACTGCCCGGGCCTGGCGCAGCGCCGCTTCCACGGCTGCGATGTCGTGGCCGTCCACCGGCCCGAGGTAGGTCAGACCCAGCTCGTCGAACACCGACCGGGACACCTCCAGGCGTCGCAACGTGCTCAGGTGCACCGGGAGCGAGCCGACCGTCGGCGAGTAGGAGCGGCCGTTGTCGTTGAGCACTACGATCACCGGACGCTGCGGTGATCCGCCGATGTTGTTCAACGCCTCCCAGCACATCCCACCGGTCAGTGCACCGTCGCCGACCACCGCGACCACCGCGCGCTCCCGCTGGCCGCGCAGTTCGAAGGCGCGCGCCAGACCGTCGGCGTAGGACAGGGCGGTCGAGGCGTGCGAGTTCTCCACCAGGTCGTGCTCGCTCTCCGCGCGGCTGGGATAGCCCGACAGGCCGCCGGCGCTGCGTAGCCGGGCGAAGCCCGCGCGCCGCCCGGTGAGCAGTTTGTGCACGTATGCCTGGTGGCCGGTGTCCCAGATGATCGCGTCGGTGGGGGAGTCGAAGACTCGGTGCAGCCCGATGGTCAGCTCGACGACCCCGAGGTTGGGGCCGAGGTGCCCGCTGGTGCGCGGCACCGAGTCGATCAGCAGCGCCCTGATCTCCGCCGCCAACGTGGGCAGCACGGTCGCCGGCAACCCCCGCACGTCCCCCGGCCCCCGCACCCCGTCCAGCACCGACATCGCCGATCACCGTCCCGTGTTCTGGAGACAGACTGCGGTTATCCCGGGTGTTGTGACCGCGTTCTGTCTCCAGAACGCGACGGGCCGGGCTTGCGACCGCAATGACATGGGGTCAGCCGACATGGGGTCAGCCGCCGATAGCGGCGCGCAGTGACTCCTTCAGCGATCCCATGGTGGCGACCACCGCGGTGGGCTCGTAGCCGCAGTGCGCCATGCAGTTGGCACACCGCGGGTCGCGCCCGCGACCGAACTTCGACCAGTCGGTGTCCTCGATCAGCTCCCGATAGGTCGCGGCGTAGCTGTCGTCGAGCAGGTAACACGGACGTTGCCAACCCAGCAGCGAGTACGACGGGATACCCCACGCGGTGCAGGCCAGTTCCCGCTTGCCTTCCAGGAAGTCCAGGAAGATCGGCGAGTGGTTCAGCCGCCACTGCTTACGACGCCCATCGCCGAACGCCTTGGCGAACAGCTCACGGGTCTGCTCCACACCCAGCCAGTGCTCCTGGTCGGGTGCCTTGTCGTAGGCGTAGGCCGGGGAGATCTGCATGTTGTCGACGCCGAGATCATTGTTGAGGTAGTCGAGCACCTCGATCACGTCGTGCGGGGTGTCGGTGCTGAAGAACGTGGTGTTGGTCATCACCCGGAACCCGGCGGCCTTGGCTTGCCGGATCGCGTCGACCGCGGCGTCGAAGCCCCCGACCTTGCGCACCGACTCGTCGTGGCGCTCGCGCAACCCGTCGATGTGCACCATCCAGGCGAAGTTGGGGTGCGGGGTGAACTTGTGCAGGTGCTTGGGCAACAGCAACGCGTTGGTGCACAAGAAGACGATCTTCTTACGGTCCAGCAGCTGCCGGGTGATCTCGTCGATCTGCGGGTGCATCAGCGGTTCGCCACCGGCGATGGAGACCATCGGCGCGCCACACTCCTCGACGGCAGCGATCGCCTGCTCGACCGGCATCCGCTTCTTCAGCAGCGCGGCCGGCTGGGCGATCTTGCCGCAGCCGCCGCATTTCAAATTGCACGCGAACAACGGCTCCAGCTCAACGAGCAGAGCGAACTTCTCCCGTCGCAACAGTTTTTGTTTCAGCAAGAAGCCGCCCAGCCGAAGAGATTGGCGTATGGGCATAGGCATTTCTCAAACCACCTCTCTGGGTAGCGCGAAGGTGACGTCCTCGTCGATCAGCCGCGACTCCGTCGCGGTGACCGGTCCGAGGCCGCCCAGGCAGTGCACGATCTCGTCCACGAGGTGCGGTGGCGCCGACGCGCCGGCGGTGACACCCACCCGGGTCGTGCCGACCAGCCAGCGGAGATCGATCTCGGTGACGTCGTCGACCAGGTACGCCGGTACGCCTTCGCGCTGGGCCACCTCCACCA